>CALGTK010000093.1 GCA_937904325.1 uncultured Planctomyces sp. | reverse complement strand
CCACCGTTGATCGTGTCACCACTGGAGCCACCATTGACGATATCATCGCCGACTTCGCCGTTGATGATGTCGCCGCCGTCGCCACCGTTCAGAGTGTCATCACCATCCCGGCCGTTCAACAGATCCTGGCCGTCACCGCCAGTCAAAGAATCCGCCTGAGTGCCTCCGAACAGGACGTCAGTCCCGTCACCGCCATTCAGCGTTGAGGCGATGTCCAGGCTGCCTGTGATGAAATCATCTCCATCGCCACCGTCTACGATGATCTCAAGATTCGGATTGAAGAATGCGCCAGTGACCGTACTCAGGTTGATGACGTTGTTTCCATCGTCGCCAACAACCGTCATACGAGCGAGGGTTGCAGGGTCGATCGCCGGGATGCCAACCAGAGGCACGCCGTTCTCAAGAACTTCCACCACTGTTGATGTGGTTGTAGCAGCTCGGACGGCGATGTCGTCACCGGCGGTCGAGGTGATGACCAACTCGGTTCCCAGGCCTGACATGATCTGCGTGACCTGAACCGTCAACATGGTACGCGATTCAAGGTGTTCGATTCGTGACGGTGTAAACTCAACCCGGCGAGGCTGGCGAGAGGCACGTTGTTTGCGCGTTGATCGAATTCGGTTCTTCACGGAAGAGAGCCAGTTGTTAAATCGCACAGCAATACCTCGCCAGACAGTTCAATGAGGGAGACAGGGACGTCACCCAGCCGCGCGCTGATTGCACAGCAATGCGGTCCGGGAGTTCCATCACGCTAGACTTCGTCGGAAACGGTCTGTCGGCAAGGAGACGTTCGACATCTACGCAACGAAGTTAGGAATTGACACGCTTGGTGAGGGGATCAAACGATCGGTTGCATGCCGGCATCAATTGTTGCATTCGGACAACACTCTCGTACAACCTGTCAGACTGGAACTTCGGGACAGGATCCAGGGCTCCGTCAAGGCGGTCATTGAGTATTCAGCTCGGCGTAAATACACGACACTGATTGATAAGCATCGTTCGAATCTGCTGGTCCAGGCGGCGACCGGAATCACTTTCAACACGGCGTCAGCTGACGCGGCCCGAGGCAGGAAAAAGCAGGATGACAACACGAACGGTTGTGATTTTTTCTGGAGGCCTGGATTCGACGACGCTGCTCTATGACTTGAAGTCTGCCGGTCATGAAGTGGCGGCATTGGCCGTCAACTACGGGCAAAGGCACGGCTGCGAGCTGCTTAGTGCAAAAGCGATCTGTCAGAGTATCAACGTTGAATTAATAACGCTTGAACTTAAGGGGCTGGCACAGATTTTCGGGCACAATAGCCTGTCGAATGCCAATGTGACGGTTCCGACGGGAACCTACGAGCCAGACTCCATGCAGCAAACGACTGTGCCGAATCGAAACATGATTCTGTTGTCACTTGCGACTGGCTGGGCGATTTCGCATGACTATCAGGCTGTCGCCTTTGGTGCTCACTCAGGTGAGTACACGCCCTATCCCGACTGCCGGCCCGAGTTTGCTGCGGTCATGGACGACGCTGCCCAACTGTGCGACTGGCAGGCAGTTCGAATTCTCGCCCCTTTCGTCAACTGGTCGAAGGCCGACATCGTCCGCCGCGGAAGCGAGCTCAACGTTCCGTTCGAAGAGACGTGGTCCTGTTACGTTGGCGGCGAGAAACACTGCGGTCGCTGCGGCACGTGCCTGGACCGGAAACTCGCTTTTGAAACAAGCGGTATCAAGGATCCAACGGTCTACGAATCTGAGTGACGCCGGCTTTGGTGGCGCAAGGCTCAGGTAGCCGGTGCCGAAATTCAGAGGCGAAAGTGGAACGTCTGATTGATGTAACGCCACAGCCACTGCCCGGCCGTTCGTTCTTCCACTCGGAATCGAGCAAGACCTCGCATACCTGAACGAAGCAGGTCGGTGTCCTGATCGAGTTCCACAGTTGCCTGGTAAACACTGCTCAGTAGACGCTCACGTCCCTGGCTGTCGGTGACCGTCGGCAGGTCTCCCCCGAGCTTGTTTGAAAGCTGTTCAGGTACGTACTCCAGAGGATTCTTCGAAACTTCCTGAATGTGGCCTTCGTAGGTCCGGGACGGAAGATGGTCGAATTTCAACTGAATGAGCTGATGCTTTTTTTCGGAATCTTCCAGGCGGGCCACAAATTCTGCCTGACTGAGTTCGTTAATGTCCCCCTGATCGATCAGCACGATGGCTTGGAATACGTTCGACGGAGCGACGCTGAGCAGATGCGTCCGTTCGTCGATCGTGGCTCCGATATTCTTCGGGTGAAGCGGTGTTCCGTTCCAGGTTGAAAGCTGCTTGCGAGCCGTTTCAATCGGAGGTTCCGGGACTCGCGGTGCTTCCACAATCTTTCCAGCGACTTCGGCTTTAATTGTCAGTGCATCAAGTTGCTGCTGTACTTCTTCGAGCTGATCGGTCAGCGCGGCGATCTGGTTAACGGCCAGGCTCATGCGACCTTCGTTGCGTACGGATCTCTGCGTGTCACGCTCGATCTGCTGAATCTCAATCTTGTTTTCCAGGTCGCGTTTCTGATCTTCAAGGTCAGGGTTACGAAGAATCGCGACTTCCTGTCCTGCTTCGACCGTATCACCTGCTTTGACTGGGACTTTTGTCAGCTCTCCTGCGGTTTGCGTGTAGGTATGCTTAACGTCGAGTGGTTCGACAATATATGTGGCTTCGATGTGCAGAGGCATCGGAAGAGACAGCACTGCGTACGTGACGCAGAACAGAATCGTGAGGGAGAATGCGATTTTCGGTTTGCTCATCGGTTCAATCCTCGGTGCCGTGATCATTTTGTAGAGGTTGCTGATCATGCTGTACATGATGGTCGAAATTGACACGACAGCCAGTGTCGCACCAATACTTTGCAGGCCGTAGGGTTTCAGAACGGTGTAAAGAAACACCGTAATTGCGATCACGATAAACCAGCGGTAAATGCCAGCGGCAATCGCGAAGCAGACAAACCACGCTTTACCCGTTTCCGGCATGAATGGGTCGGGCTTTGATTCGATGCCCAGACAGTACCAGGCGAACGATTCACGTAACAGCTTGTCGGCTTTCGGGCGAAGATTCGGAATTTCCAGAAAGTCGGACATCATGTAATAGCCGTCAAACCGCATCAGCGGGTTGGCGTTGAAGATGACCGTCGTGATCGTTGTCACAAAGAAAATGTTGAGTGCAAGGTTATGGAGCAGTCCTTGATCGGTGTATCGCCAGATGAATATCGCGATTGCTGACAGAAAGATTTCGATATACATCCCCGCCGCACCGATCATGATGCGCGGCCACTTGCTGCGGAGCATCCATGAGTCGGACACGTCGCAATACAGGCACGGGCTGAATACCAGCAGCATGACGCCCATCTCGTGACATTCACCGCCAAAATGCTTGCAACTTAATCCGTGGCCGAATTCGTGGATGATCTTTGAGATACTCAGAGTAATCCACAGATAAAGTAGATTCGGCCAGCCGAAGAACTGTTGAAACTTTGGAAGTTCGGAGCGGAACGCTTCAAACTGAACGGCCAGCAGCATCCATGACGACACCACGACGGCAAACCATATGAAAACGGCGAACTTCGAGAAGAACAGCAGTCGACAGACCGGATAGATCGAGGTCAGCGTGGCTTCTGGATCCCAGCCCGGTAGCCGCAGGTAAAGCAGACTCTTGAGCGTGTTGAAGAACTTCTTCTTCTTTTCGTCACGCTGCTTCTTAATCAGCGATGCCCCTTGCCCTGAGCGGTTGCTGTTTACCAGCCCCTTTTCATGCAGGTCGGTGATCAGATGCTGAATGTCGGAAAGCTGGAGCCGAACGGTCGGCATGATCCTCAACATTTCCTCACGAAGCTGTTCCAGACTTCGTTCGCCATTCAATAAATTCAGAACGTGGTACTGCTCCTGCTGAAGCCGGTAGTACTTCAGCCCGGCAGGGTCTTTGACAACCCAGTAGCCGACACCGAGATAATCAATTCGCTTGATCACCAGATCTGCTCGAACCGCCAGCGGAATTGGCCGCTGGGTCGAGGGAATCATTTCGGAGTTTTGCTGGGTAATCATCGCATCACCGGTGCGTCAATCAGTGTGAGTCTGCTTCATGCGATTCCGAACTCGTCTGGCAACTAGCCTGCTGAATTAGCCTTATCGTCGGCCAATTGCCGTATTCGCGGCGGACGGCTTGATAGTCATTGTAGCATTCAGACCTGGGCGAAGAATTCGGTCAAGGTTAGGGACCTCAGCAGTCACTTTCACACTCCCGATAATCGGTGAGAAGGTGGAGTCGACGATCTTGACCTTCCCCATGATGACTTTTTCAAACCCCATGCTTTCCTTTTGATCTTTTGAGATCTTGAGATCGCCCGCGTCCAGTTGAACCCACACAGTGTCGCCAGTTTTAACATCGAATGCGTCTGAGATGCTGATGTATCCCTCAACTTTGACGCGATCGATACTTAGAACTTCCAGAATCGGAGTTCCCTGCTGAACGGCTTCGCCCTTCCTCTGGTAAACTTTGGATACGATGCCACTAAACGGTGCAAGGACCTTGTAGGTCTTCAGAGCTTCCTCATTTTCCTCAACAGTCAGTTGCGCAATTCTTTGCTCGTGTTCTGCCTGTTCAATCTGCAGTGTCGCTTTCTCAGCAGCCAGTTTCTGTTTCGCAAGCTCTGCTTCCGGGACTGTCCCTTCAACTTTTGTATTGGCCTTGACTGACATCGCCAGGTCAGCATCGGCAAACTCGGATGACTTAAGGGCGTACCGGACATGGACATCGTTTGTCGATTTCTCAAGTTCCTTTTTATATGTGGCCATGGCGATGCCGTCCTTAAGACCGGCAATAACCTGGCCTGCCTGGACGACTGTCCCTTCTTCAGGTGTATCGTCTTCAAGGATGCCGGGACGTTCTGCGGCCAGCGTGACCACATCGATCAACTGCACTGTGCAATCGTAGGCGGTGACAACGCCAGGCTTTCTCTGTTGAGCTTCGACTGGCTGATCGCTCAAAATCACGACTGTCAGCAACGCGACTAAAGTCGCACCGACCGAACCGTACACCCACGTGGTAAGATGTTTCATTTTGAAACTCTCCAAAACCCATTGTGCTAAAACCAACCGTGCCGATCCGACTCAACCTGCAAACGGAACGTTCGAATTTCGTCGAAAACGCACGCAGCATCGATTGTCGAAGATCTGAAGCAGAAAGCTGACGTAGAGACTGCTCGTTGTTTGTCACGAATCCGATGAATCGAGGATCGTACCTGTGACCGCCGGACGCAGCCAGACCGATTCCGGGGCCCTCCCCGGTTGTGGAAATGCGGGTAATATGCAGAGAATGCTGAATTCACAAAACGATGACCTACTGGAAATATAGTCACTTTACTGCAACATCAGGACGCACCTCATGAATGATCCGAAGTCGACGGGGCGGACATCATCCGACGCTGCAGCTCGAGTTCTAATTCCCACAAGCTGGGAAGTTCCGGCAATTTTTCGAGATCGCCTTGGAAATCAGGTTGGTCGCCAGCGAGCGATGGTCGCGGATGGGCACTTACTGTTGATTCTGCACAGCCCGCCAGAACCGGACGAGCACGATCGACAGGGGAGACTCTTCTGGCGACTTCCAGACGGGACCTGGAAGGTCAACTGTCCAGAGTCACCTGTCAAGAGTCTGCACGGGCACCTGAAGGAGTATCGGGAGCGGATCGAGAAACTCGAAGAACAGGAAGAGGTCGCCAGGTCAGCAGACGAATACTTCCAGGTGATTTCAGATTTGCTGCCGTTGCACCGGGCCGCTCGAAATATGCATGCTGCTCTCCAAATTGCCCGGCAGGAAATCAAAGATGCAAAAGACATCATCAACTTTCGAGACGAAGCATACGACCTGGAACGGACTTCGGAATTGCTCAACGCCGACGCTAAGAACGAACTCGATTTTATCGTCGTCTGTCGTGCCGAAAAGCAGGCGCAGGTCAGCTACGACATGGGCGTTTCATCGCATCGGTTAAATGTGCTTGTCGCATTCTTCTTTCCGGTCGCGACGCTGTCATCGATATTCGGAACGAACCTGATCCACGGCTTTGAGGACCGAAACTCGCCCTGGCTGTTTCTGGCGATGCTGGCCTCTGGACTGGTGTGCGGCCTGTTGCTCACTCTTGGGATCACTCGGAAAGCCCGCCGGAGAAAATAACGCCCGCTTTTCTGGTCCAGCGATATATCAGGAAGCCGATCATCCGGTCCGGCGAACGATGATCGCAGCCATATCGTCTGCGATATATCGCGAGCCGACGAAGTTACACACCTCGAGCCGGATTTCTTTGCTGATCTGTGAGCCGGCCATGGCCCGGCGATCCTTGAAGAAGTCCAAGGTGCGTTGCAGGCCGAACAGTTCGCTAGAAGGCGGATGAGCTTCCTGGGATCCATCGGTCTGCATAAAACAGTACGTCGTCAATGGTCGACAACGCCCCATTTTGATCTGGCTCTGGTTTAGTGAGCACCGACAAATTCTTTTTCAGTCGGCGTTGATTGTTTCGCCGCTGCTTAAACCAAACGCACCGCTTACCCGGTCCACCAGGGTTTGCCTGCGGATTCGTTGGCATCCGCCGGATACATCACGACTAAAACGTTTTACTGCCTGACATCTTTGGAAGTCGACAGCATCTCCCGATGTAACTTTGCTCAGAAAGATGCCTACTGCCGAAGTTTTCCGGCAGCCCTTGCGCCAGCTCCCTGGACTTTCATCCGACTGTCACCAAGTTCGGCGCGGATCCTGTCACCATATTTCTGCAAACGGGTGACGACTTCCGGATAGTTCGCTGCAACGTCCCTGGCCTCTCTGATGTCGGATTTCAGATCGTAGAGCGCCAATCCGGTGCGTTTCTGAGTGTACGGACCGGGCAGACCATCGTTGCCCGGTTCGCCCTTCAAAGTGCGAAAGCCGTGCGGAAAGTGCAGTTTCCATTTTCCGCTGCGGACAGCCTGTAGTTCGCGGCCGTAGTACATCGCGTAATAATCGTGCGGGGATTTTGCATCTGCTTGCCCAGAAAGTAACGGCCAGATGTTCTTGCCATCGATCGTGTGTTTTGGAAGCGGTGCCCCGGCGAGTTGCGCCAGCGTAGGAAGAATATCGATCGTTGCGGCCACTTCGCTGCACTCAAGCCCTGCGGGGATTTTTCCTGGCCAGCGAGCGATAAACGGCTCTCGACAGCCGCCATCCCACATTGTCCCTTTACCCTCTCGAAGCGGCAAAGCGGAGCCTCCATGATTTCCGTATGACAGCCACGGACCATTGTCCGACGTGAAAATGACCATCGTGTTGTCGTCGAGACCGTTTTTCTTCAGCGTGTCGAGAATTTTCCCAACGGACCAATCGATTTCCATGATGACGTCGCCGTAGAGACCTCGTTCTGATTTGCCTTTGAATTTGTCACTGACGTAAAGCGGAACGTGGGGCATCGAGTGCGGTACATAGAGAAAAAACGGTTGCTCTTTATTCTTCTTGATAAACGACACAGCACGCTCGGTGTACCATGTGGTGAGGTGTGTCTGATCTTCCGGAGTGACCTTTGGATTGACGACTTTCTCGCCTTCGATCAACGGCAGACTTGGCCACTTTTTCAGCCGCTCTTCCATCGGCAAGTGCAACACATTCGGATGATAAGGCCACATGTCGTTTGAGTAGGGCAGCCCGAAGTAATCATCGAACCCGTGCCGAGTCGGCAAAAACTGCGGATGATGGCCAAGATGCCATTTGCCATAAATAGCAGTCGCGTACCCCTTCTGCTTGAGCACCTCAGCAATGGTCATCTCGTCATCGTGAATGCCGATGTTCGACTTTGGGCCAAGCGCGCCGAGAATTCCGATTCGAACGTTGTAGCAACCCGTCATCAACGCGCTTCTGGATGCCGAACAAACCGCCTGAGAAACGTAAAAGTCGGTAAACTTCGCCCCCTCCGCCGCCATGCGATCAAGGTTCGGCGTCTCAATATCGGGTGATCCGAAAACACCGACATCCTGATAGCCCTGATCGTCGGTAAACACGACAACGAAATTCGGTGGACGAGTCTCCTTTGCATCCATTATCGCGAGGTCAAACTGGGCCATCCCTGCAAATGCAACCGCCACAAGCATTATGCCACGGGTGAGTCGCATAGAAAGATTCGGACGAAACCTGCTCGACCAGTTTGTTGCAGCTCTACGCACCAATTGTCGCTGTTTCATATCGGGAATCCTATGACTGAAAGTGGACGTCCTGAATTATTAAGTATCGAACATTTCGACGGCAGACCGTCTTCGACGCAATTGTGTCGCCAAAAAAAATAAGCCGCAAACCCTTTCGGATTTGCGGCTTGTCGAAAATGAGAGCGCAGGGGTTCGAACCCTGGACCTACGGATTAAAAGTCCGTTGCTCTACCAACTGAGCTACGCTCTCAAACTATTACACAGAAATACTTTGCGCCAATTGTGTCAGTAAATCGTGCCTTCTGTGATCTCTCAGGTTCGACACTGGGAGACCGAACAGGTTCGACTTTGCGGGCGAAGGTTAGGTTGAAGCACTGCGACCATCAAGCGAGCAGCATCGAGTGTTTTCAGCGATGACCAACCGTCGAATCTTGTGAGACCAGTTACTCGGTTTTCGATGACGAAAGAGTTGTTCGGAATCAGGTCCGCCGACATCTCGAAGGTGACGTGTAGAATCGAAAATTTGTTCCGCGGCAAATACTGTTGCTGGTCTACAGTTCCCGGGAAAGGGGCAAGGATGGCAGCGGGCAGTGATCTGGAGAGATGCCTGGCCATGAGGTTCGCAGGTGCGGGAAGGGTTAGCTGTTCCCGTTTTCTCTGGCCTTGGTGCTGGCAATCACGCTTTCTTGCTGCAACGCACCAGAATCATGGCAGAGATTCGTGTTGATCCTGCCAGCCTTTGGGGACGCCCCTGACCACAAAACGCGTTCAGTATCGGTCGCTGAATAGTCCAGATCAGCTTCTTTCGGTATTCCCTCATGTTTGTCGATGATTCTGATTTCAGGCATCGGAACACTACAGTCGAGGCATGATGTTCATATTGTATTCACGTTTTAATCCTGCCGACCGATGCGATGGTCCTAAAGTATGATGAAGGATGTCGCAATGTAGCCGGCCACTGCTATACCGCTGGCAGCATCACGATTAAGACTGAAGATCAGGAACATACCCCTCACGCCACAATGCAAAAATCCAACGATACCAGCATTATTCGCAAACCGTCCGAGTCGCTCTATTTGCGTTTGTCTCCGCGTCGTGAGCAACGTGCAGTAATATTCTGGTATTTAAACCGTACTTGCAGAGTCGCGTGTCAGGAAAGCAGCCACCCTCCATCGACATCAATCGTCGTTCCCGTGACGAAATCGTTTTGGATCAGGAACAGAATGGCCTGAGCCACTTCGTCGGCCGTGCCGGCCCGCGGGATCAGGTTGCGGGCAGTTGCTTTTTCATACAGAGCGGCGCGTTCCTCTCCCTGCAGAGCGACCATCGGAGTATCGATAGAACCGGGTGAGACGACGTTCAGGCGGCGCGGTGCTATTTCCGGGGCGACGGCTCGAATCATCGCTTCGATGGCGGCTCCGACCGACGACAAAGACACCTGCCCCGGCTTTGCGCTGCGAGCCGGAGCTCCACTTACAAGTACGATCGTCCCGTCTTTGCTCAAGTGTTGAGTGCCGAACCGTACGACATTCGCATAGCCCCACAATTTGTCGAATGACGCCTCGTAGCCGTCCATGTCCATTTCGAGGAATGGTCCAAACGAACGTTCTCCGCCAGTTGCGGCGCTGACGAGAATGTCGAATGGAGCGATTTCTTTGAGCAGCTTTGACAGAGCGTCTCGGTCGCGGACGTCGCAACTCTTCAGACTCATACTATCCGGAAGATCATCTCCAGCTTTTTCCGGACTGCGACTAACTGCAATCACGGTCGCCCCGAGCGATGCAAGTTGCTTCGCCGCTGCCAGGCCAATGCCCGATGTTCCTCCGAAAACGATCGCCTTTTTTCCTGCTACGTCCATCTTTCCTCCGAATTAAAACGTCCGCGATTAGCCGGCCTCAGATTGTTGCTGCCTCCTGCCTGTTCAACGTTCCAGACATTCTGGCGCGGTTGGTGTGGTCGATCAACGCTCGAGAATCTGGCAGGGAATAATCGGTATGGACGATGTTCCGTCGAGCGGTACGGGCAACTTCGCTGCCACTTTCACGTGACCTCGCGGACATGCGTCGGGATAAAGTTATCTTTGAACGATGTCCGCCAGAAGATTTCGCGAGTGTACGACACGATAGCTCTGCGGAAGTGTCGACTCAGTATTTCGGCAATACAGCGATGCTTGACGACGGCCCCGGTTAGCGGAGCAACGATGTTCGACGCTTTAAGCAATTCGTAAAGCCGTTGCGCCTCATTCTGCAGGTTCGCGATGTGTGCCATCGTTGGTTTCAATTCAGCGAGATTGAGTTCCGCCTCGCCCGAGGTCAGGTCGTTTCCTGCTTGCAATTAACGGAAAAAGTTTCAACCAGATTTGATAGCAAGCCTTGCTTACCCTGTAACGCGAATTGGACTGGCTCAAACTCTATGACTTCGGAACGGCGTTTTGGCAACTCGCTGGCCAGTTCAAAGAACTCGGCAGCGTTGTCGAGTACGTCCCATTCACACTGGCGAGCGATGCGACGCAACTTTGCGATGTGAGCATCCAGTTGAGCTTCAGCCAGTCGGATCCCATCACGAGTTCGTTTCAGACGATGTTCCAGTTTGATGTTTTCAACCGTGAGCAACAGGTCCCGGTACGAGCGAGGTTCCCTTCGACCACATAGACCTTTTGAATGATGCCTGCTGCCGAAGTTCGAACGGAGACTCGATGCCCGTCAACAAGACGGTATGTCTGACATCGGAAAACGCCGTCCCGAACGATGTAGAACGCGGCGTCAAACAGCACTACCAGCAATGAACCGATCCGCCGCCGGTCTTTCGGGCGTTTGACTGGTGGAGTCGGTGTTGGTGGTGCAAGTTGAGCAGTAGCACTCGCGTTGTCGATCTGTGCAGCGTTCGTGTGGCAGCTCGGTCTGGAAACCGGCATACACCGGTTTCACAGATTAGCTTGGCTTCAGGCCTTCAATTGCGGGCTAAACGTTGCTGAGTGCGCCGTCAACTTTCTTCTGGGATGAATGCTGTTCTGAAATTCACTGCTCGACGTTTCATGAAAATGTAAACAGGCTCAAGAAGTGCAGGAGCCTTGAGAGTATCAGGAGAAACGTCGTGGTCTCGTTGAAACAGTTTCCAACATGCATCAACGGAAGTTCGGCTGTTGGCTGGTCGTAGAATATTCATCCCGACATGAAGTGAAGTATCGACTTGTCAGTTGAACTGTAACGGTCGTGCAGGCAGGGCGTGTCCGCAAAGCAGATTGTTCTGGTCGAGATGTGTTCTCAGCGACGACATTGAGGCAAAAATATCTCCAGATGTAAATCGCGGCTGGCAAACGCGTAATCGCTACATCCCAGACGTACCCAATTGTCGCATGTGTCACCTTTGTCGAGTTTCTCATTTCAAAAGAGTTTCACCGTTTCGTCACACTTCCTGAGCTAGTCTCAATGTCGAAGCTCACAATGGAACACCGTGCGCTGGTGGCACGCTGGGCCTTCGAACTTGTCAGCGAAGAACGGACGTCAGTTTTCTCCGAGTGTTCTCTGGCTGGCATGGGAATCGGCTATGTCCACACAAACTCAATCTATGAGTGACTTCCTGGACGACCTTTGGTCGAACCTGGACAACTCTCCTGCAAAACAGCAGGCGTCAAATACCGAGGCCCACGCTGCGCAACAACATGCAAACTCTGCTCCGGCACCGCCGCACCAGAATTCTGAGCCTTACAAGGCTCCCACCGCTCAGCAATCAGCTCCGCGCCAACCTCCACTGCAACACCAGCCTGTCCACGATCCACGCTTCGTTGAACCCGTGGCCCCACCGATTCAGCAACAGTCCGTTGCACCGCCGGTTCCGTTACCTCAAACAGCGACCCAGCACACAACGCCGCCGCTTGCGCCACAACATCGCCAGCGACCGTTTTCTCCGAAAGCGCCTCGATCGCTGAAGGATGCAGGCATCTCGGTCGACATGGTTGGACGATTGGCTTTGAAACTGCTGGCGGCTAAAGGAGCCGTCACTGGAAGAAATATTTCGGCACACATCAAACTCAGTTTCCCGATGGTGGAATCGGTCCTGAACTGTCTTCGCAAAGAGCAGCTTGTCGGGCTGAAGGGTGACGCCATCGCTGGCGACTACTCTTACGTCATCACACAAAAGGGTTTGGCCCTGGCAAAGGACATGGCTCGCGAGTGTACTTATTTCGGTGCGGCCCCCGTTACGCTGCCGCAGTATCTATCGGCAATGAAATTTCAGAGTGTTGCCGATCAAATCATCCGGTCTGCCGATCTCAAGCACGCGTTTTCTGATCTGCTGCTTGAAGAAGATCTGATGAAAGTTCTGGGACCAGCGATCAATTCTGGCCGCGGCATGTTCCTGTTCGGTGAGCCCGGGAATGGCAAAACAAGCATCGCCGAGCGAATCTCAAAAACATTTGGAACGACGATGTGGATTCCTAGAGCCCTCGGCATCGATGGACAGATCATCCGGATTTTCGATCCGGCGATTCACGAAGTCGTACCTCCGAGCGCAACGGTCGGCGAACCCGGCGTTCCGACCGAAATCGATCAACGCTGGGTGAATATTCGGCGTCCGACGGTCATCGCCGGTGGAGAGTTGACGATGTCGGAGCTCGAAGTCTGCGAGGACAAGAATACTCACATCTGTGAAGCGCCGCTTCAGCTAAAGAGCAACGGTGGAGTTCTGCTGATTGACGACTTTGGCCGCCAGCGAATGCCGGTCGACGAACTGCTCAACCGTTGGATCGTCCCGCTCGAAAAACGCTACGATCTGTTGAATCTACCAAACGGCAAAAAAGTGAAGGTCCCGTTTGACCAGCTCGTTATTTTCTCAACAAACCTTGAACCGAAGGATCTTGTAGACGACGCATTCCTTCGCCGAATTCCGTACAAAATTCAAGTGCGGAACCCAACGCCGCTGCAGTTTCACACGTTGTTTCAGATCATGTGTAAAAATATGGGCATCGCCTACAACCAGGACGCCGTCGCCCATTTGATTAAGGATCACTACACAAAGCCACGCCGTGGCTTAAAAGCGTGCCATCCGCGAGACCTGTTGCTTCAGGTCCGGAATTACTGTCTCTACGAAGACATTGAGCTTAAACTGACTCGTGAGTCGCTGGACTTCGCCGTTGCGTGCTACTTTTCGGTTCTGTCGTAGACATTGCGCTTAGTAGCCGCTGTTCGCTGCTCCGTCGGACACGTCGATCGGTTGCAAATCCAGTTGCTTGCGACACTCGTCGAGCATGACTTTCGTCGCGCTAGCTCCGCAGCGAGTGACTCCAAGGTCGCGAACGAGCTTGAGCTTTTCGAAATTCCGTACTCCACCAGCGGCTTTAACCTGTACATGATCCGGTGTGTTGTTGACCATTAGTTTCAGATCATCCAGCGTTGCTCCGCCGGTGCCGAACCCTGTCGACGTTTTCACCCAGTCAGCTCCAGCGTCGGTACAGATTCTGCAGAGCTGGACTTTCTCGTCGTCGGTCAGGTAGCAGTTTTCGAAAATTACTTTGACCTTCCGGCTGGCCGCGTGAGCGACATCGACGACCGCTTTGATGTCGTCACAAACGTAGCTCCAGTGGCCGGTTTTTACCTGGCTTATGTTGACGACCATGTCGAGTTCTTCGCATCCATCGGCGATTGCTCGTTCGGACTCGGCAACTTTGAATTCGGTGTGAATCGCGCCGTGAGGAAAGCCAATCGTCGTGCTCGGATTGACCGTGCTTCCGCTCAGTAATTCGGTGCAGCGTTTCATAAAGTACGGCAGTATGCATACGCTGGCGACGTCGTAAGCAACGGCGAGCTGACAGCCTGCTTCCAGTTCGGCTTCCGTCAACATCGGAGGAAGCAGCGAGTGGTCGATCATCTTCGAATAGTCGGTGTACGATGCAGTCATGCTGTCTGATCCTGAACATTACTTCGGCAAAGGGCCAATTCGAAAAACGGATCGCATCATACGCTGTGATATTCGCGGTACCACTCAACGAAGTTGGCGACCCCGGTTTCGATCGGCGTTGCCGGTTTGAAGTCGACGTCACGGATCAGGTCGTCGACGTCGGCGAACGTTGCAGGTACGTCGCCCGGCTGCATTTCCATGAAATTCTTTTCAGCCTTCATTCCCAGGCAGTCTTCGAGTACCTCGATCAGATACATCAGCTCGACGGGTTGGTTGTTGCCGATGTTGTAAACGCGGTACGGCGAAGCGCTGGTCGCCGGGTCGGGAGTCGCTGATGACCAGTCAGAATTTGCGGCAGCCGTGTTATCAGCAACCCGCGTGATGCCTTCGACGATGTCCGCAACGTAGGTGAAGTCTCGCTGCATTTTTCCGTTGTTGAAGACGTTGATCGGCTTGCCCGCGACGATGGCCTCTGTAAATAGAAATAGCGCCATGTCGGGGCGTCCCCACGGACCGTAAACGGTGAAGAATCGCAGCCCGGTCGTCGACAGCCCGTAAAGATGACTGTAAGTATGAGACATCAGCTCGTTGGCTTTTTTCGTCGCCGCGTAAAGGCTGATGGGATGGTCGACGTTGTGATGAATGGAAAACGGCATCGTCGTGTTGCCGCCATAAACGGAACTAGACGATGCATAGACCAGATGCTTCACGCCGTTGTGGCGGCATCCTTCCAGCACATTCGTAAAACCGACAACGTTGGCATCGATGTAAGCGTGTGGGTTTTCGAGCGAGTACCGAACTCCTGCCTGGGCAGCGAGATTGACGACGACGTCAAATTGCTCGGACTTAAAAACGCCAGGCATCCGCTTGCGGTCGGCGAGATCCATTTCGATGAATTGAAAATTCTCGTGCCCTGCGAGTTGCGACAGGCGATCCTGCTTCAGTTGAACTCGGTAGTAGTCATTGAGATTGTCGAGCCCAACGACTTCGTCACCCCGGGCAAGTAGATTTTGCGTCAGGTGAAACCCGATAAATCCCGCCGCGCCGGTTACAAGAATCTTGCTCATTACCCAGCTCCGTCTGAGTCGACTTGTCTGCAGTCGATTAAGAATGTGCGTAGGCCGGGACGCGTCCCAGCAATGACTTCAAGCTGGTCTCGATCCAGCCAACTCAACTGAATTGTTACTCTATCTGTTCGGCGAGTATGCCGCGGTAGTACTCAACGGTTCGTTCGAGCCCTGTCGCGAGGTCAATTTTCGGTTCCCAGTCGAGGTTCGCTTTTGCTTTGTTAATGTTCGGGCAGCGTCGAGTTGGGTCGTCTTTAGGCAGTTCGCGATGCTCGATTTTTGACGACGAATCAGTCGCGGCGAGTACGGCCTCAGCAAGTTCCAGCATTGTTTTTTCGTTCGGGTTGCCGATGTTGACCGGGCCGAGCTCATTGTTCGGATGATTCATCAGGCGAATCATGCCCTCGATCAGGTCGTCACGGAAACAGAATGATCGAGTCTGAGAACCATCGCCGTAGACGGTCAATGGCTCGTCTCGCAGTGCTTGCGTAATGAAGTTTGAAATGACTCGGCCGTCGTTCGGGTCCATCCTCGGGCCGTACGTGTTGAAAATTCGAATGAGGCGAGTTTCGACTCCATGAGCGAGCGAGTAGTTCACGCAGAGCGATTCGGCGATCCGCTTGCCTTCATCGTAGCAGCTTCGCGGGCCGAGCGGGTTGACGTGTCCCCAGTAGTCTTCCGTTTGCGGATGCACCTGAGGGTCGCCGTAAACTTCGGAAGTCGATGCCTGCAGGACTCTCGCTCGGCAGCGTTTGGCCAGACCGAGCATATTAACCATGCCGACGCTCGACGTCTTAATCGTCTTGATCGGGTTGAACTGGTAAGCAACCGGAGAAGCGGGACAGGCGAGGTTGTAGATTTGGGAGACCTCGACCGTCAGCGGATGGACGATGTCGTGACGAATCAGCTCGAAATGCGGATTGTCGAGCAGGTGCGCGATGTTCCGCTTGCTTCCCGTGAAGAAGTTGTCGACACAAATGACCTCATCGCCCCGATCGAGCAGTCGCTCGCAAAGATGACTCCCGAGGAATCCGGCTCCGCCGGTGACAAGAATGGTCTGCATGATTTTGAACGGCAGTCTGGTTTGCGTTGTTCGAATAGTAATGTCGTGAATGCTGGCTGGAATTTTCGCCCTGCCTGCTCCTGAAGCGATTTCCGTACTGGAATTGTGGCCAGGCTCAGTAGTAGAGTCGAAAGTGTCCGATTTAAGCAATGTGCCATTCTGCTCTGCTTTGCCAGAGCTTTCGGGCACCGATACAGTTCCGGCCCGCACTTCTGGACCGGCTGCAATATGAAAACGGAAATAGCAAAATCTGGCCATACCGACCCGAAGCAGGTCTACGAAGACCGCCGCGACGGGCACCTTGCGGACCAGAAGGAACTCGAAGCGACCGACGCACGTTTCGCGACGACTCGCGGGCTTGTGTTTCTGGTCGCTTTAGTGCTGAGCTGGTTTTCGCTGGTGGACGGGTCCCTGCCACCGCTCTGGCTGCTCGTGCCGGTTGGAGTTTTTGTAGCGCTGATCGTCTTTCACAGCCGAGCGATTAAGCGGCTACAGCAGACGAAGCGGGCGGTTGACTACTACGAACGAGCGTTGAACAGGCTGGACGATCGCTGGCACGGAGAAGGCACCACGGGACTGCGTTATCGCGACGCTGATCATTCCTGCTCGTCGGATCTCGATCTTTTCGGTGAGAGTTCGCTGTTCGAGCTGATTTGTGGAGCACGTACGCGGCTCGGCGAAGACACACTGGCCAGTTGGATGACGACACCCGCCGACACAAAAACCGTTAAGGAACGTCAGCAGGCGATTGCTGAACTGAGAGAAAATATCGATTTTCACGAGTCTCTCGCGCTGCTCGATGCCGAAGTTCATGGCGACCTCGATCAGAACCAGCTTCGCGAGTGGGTCGCAGCCGAAGCCAGGCCAGTCCCGCTCTGGCGACGGATTCTGGCCTGCGTTCTGGGCATATTTGCAGTTCTGGGGATCGTCGCGTGGTCGGCCGGCTATGGACTGGCTCCGTTTCTGATTGTCGTTCTGGTGGAAATTCTGTTCTTCGCAACGATGCTGCGGGAAATCCGTCAGATCATTGGCGAAGCCGACGAAGCAGGTTCGGGGCTGGCGATTCTTAGTCAGGTTCTGGAGTTGATCGAACAGCAGAAATTCACAACGCCAATACTCAGTAATCTGAGTGGCAGTCTGCAGACAGAAGGACATCCGCCGTCCTGGCAGATTCTGAAACTCCGCAACGTTATTCAGACGCTGAATAACTGCCTGCAGAATCAATTCTTCGGGCCGATTGCCTTCCTGCTGGGAGTGCCGGTTCACGTCGTCCATCGAGTCGAAACATGGCGAGAACGGATTGGACCACGTATTCCAGAATGGCTCGACGCCGTTGGGCAGCTTGAAGCGTTCAGCTCGTTGGCCCGTTATTCGCTGGAGCATCCTGACGACCCGTTTCCTGAGGTCGTGGAGGAATCTGAGGGGCCGATTTACGAAGCGGATGACCTCGGACACCCGCTCATTGAAGCTGAAAAGTGCATTCGAAATGACTTTCGAATCGACAGTCAGCAGCGGCTGATCATGATCAGCGGCTCGAACATGTCCGGCAAGAGTACGTTGCTCAGGACTGTCGGCATCAACGCCGTGCTCGCTCTTTGCGGAGCACCGGTTCGAGCAAAGCGGCTGAAAATTTCGCCCTTCGTCGTCGGCTCAGCGATGCGAGCCAACGATTCGCTTCAGCAAGGGGCCTCACTGTTCTACTCGGTCATTTCCCGTATTAAATCGGTCGTTGAACGAGCCGGGCAGTTTCCCCCGCTGCTTTTTCTGCTGGACGAAATCCTGCAGGGAACGAACTCGCACGATCGTCGAGTTGGTGCGGAAGGCATAATTCGGCAGCTTGTCAAAGACAATGCCGTCGGGATTGTGACAACGCACGACCTCGCGCTGACGGAAATCGTGGACTCGTTCGAAGGACACGCGGTTAACGTTCATTTCGAGGACCACCTCATTAATGGGACAATGTACTTCGACTATCGAATGCGGTCGGGAGTTGTCGAGAAAAGCAACGCCCTTGAACTGATGCGGATGATCGGCCTGAACGTCGGCGGCAAGTAGACGTAGGAAGGGACGGCTCCCAGCAATATCTATGAGCTGGGGCACGACCTGACCTGATCAAATGCAGCGAAGATTTTGGCACGCAAATCTATCGAAATTGCCGATGGCAACTCATCTTGCGGCGATTTACGGATGCGGATATCACACCGTTCCCCTTCTGGACTGCTCGCTCAGTCCAACCCTTCCGATTGGCAGTTTCTGTCAAGGAAATTTCTGGTGAGAAGCCGGCGTTGAGCTGGTTTCTGTTCTGCCAGATTCATCCGTCATTCCACAAACGAGCAACCTGTTTATGAACGCTTTGTCGTTCAAATCTGCCACGTGGCTGCGCAGCACGCTGCTATTGACGGCAGCCGCTGTCATCCCGCTCAGTGTCGGCGGATGCTCGCTGTTTGTGATGGCAGGGAAGATGTTTTTCGGCGACCCGAAAGTCGCCGCTTCGTTCAAAAATCAAACGGGAGTCGACCTGACGGAAGGCCAGAAATCGCTGCTGGTCGTTTGCCGAAGCCCTCACTTGATTCTCAATTCAGCACCGACGTTTGAGTACGACCTGACCGACGGGCTGCTGCGACGCCTGAAGCAGAAGGGCGTGAAAGTTGTGTCTCCGGACAAAGTGTTGCGATGGCTCGATGATAACGGCGGCGAGTTTGAAGACGTCAGGGAACTCGCTCGCGACTTTGATGTCGATTTTATCGCAGTCGTAGATGTTCAACAGGTGCGATTCTTCGAAGAGAACAGCCGAGACATGATGAAAGGTCACGCGCAAGGCACGATCCGAGTTCATGAAACCGCCAAAATCGGCGGTGAGCGAACGGCGTTCGAAGCCTTCCGCAGCGGCTTCTCAATGGATCATCCGCGATTCCGCACGATATCGATCCACGAAATGTCCGAACACGCCTTTCAAAGGCAATTCATAGACACGCTGACTCGCCAGATTGCCCGGCAGTTTCACGACTACCGGACATCGGACGACTTCTAAAACCACTGATGTGAACGACTGACAAACACACGCCTGCGACCTTGCTGGGTGACGTCAAAGCGACTTACCAGGCAAGATGCACGACAAGGTGCGATATGAAACGGATTCTGATGACATGCCTGCTGATTGCTCTTGTCGGAGC
>CALGTK010000092.1 GCA_937904325.1 uncultured Planctomyces sp. | reverse complement strand
CGTTCTCGAAGCCGGCTGGCGAGAAGGATTTCGCAAGTTCGACCCGATTCCCAATCACAAAACTGACACCAATAATCACGGGCCATTCAGCACAGACAACATCGGCTTTAACTACGACTACCCGGAAGCTTCCTACGACCTCCGCCGAGCAATCATCAAAGAACACGAAGTTTACCAGCAGGGGCTGATGCACTTCCTGGCGAACAGCCCGCGCGTTCCCGCCGACGTCCGAGAAGAATTTGCCGAATGGGGCCTCGCGAAAGACGAGTTTGTCGACAACGACAACTGGCCTCACCAAATCTACGTACGTGAAGCTCGCCGGATGGTTGGCAAGTATGTTATGACCGAAAACGAACTGCTGAAAAAGCGGCCGACGCCACAGTCGATCGGAATGGGTTCTTACACGATGGATTCGCACAACGTCCAACGGTACGTGACTCCGGAAGGGTACGTCCAGAACGAAGGCGACATCGGCGTCAGTACGCGTGGTCCGTACGAAGTCGCTCTCGGTTCAATTCTGCCAAAGAAGAAGCAGTGCGAAAATCTGCTGGTTCCAGTCTGCGTGTCAAGTTCTCACATCGCTTTCGGATCAATCCGCATGGAGCCGGTATTTATGATTCTCGGCCAGTCCGCAGCCACCGTAGCGTCGATGGCAATCAACAAAGACATCGCCGTTCAAGATGTTGATTACGATCAGCTTCGTGAGCGATTACTCAAAGAAGGCCAGGTTCTTAACTACGAATATACCTACACCGGAAAGGCCGGGGTTGATCCTGAAAAAATGACAGGCACGGTCGTCGACGACAGTATGGCAAAGCTCACTGGCAGTTGGGGAAACAGTTCGTCAACTGGCACGTGGGTCGGGCGTGAGTATCGACACGATGGCAATAAAGCAGACGGTCGGTCAATCGCGACCTTCGAAGCAAAGCTAAAGCCCGGACGTTACGAAGTGCGACTCGCCTATTCACACAACGGCAATCGAGCCACCAACGTACCGGTCGTCGTCCACCACGCGGAAGGTAACAGGACCATACTGGTCAATCAGAAGAAAGTACCGCCGATCGACAAGCTGTTTGTGTCGTTGGGTGAGTTTACGTTCTCTGCAGACACTCCCGCAGTCGTGACAATTTCCAATCAGGAAACGGACGGCTACGTCATCATCGATGCAATCCAGTGGATCGCGAAGTAGCTGTTGCGAACTTCAATTTTCGTCACTTGGAGACGAACTCGAGTCATGCGTCTTCGGATCCCCAGACCACAGCAGCCGCCCGATGCCAATCCTGCCATTCGGTGAATCCATCAGTGAACTGATCTGATTCGTTCGTTATCCTGCAACACATCCACTGGCTCCGGCCGGTTCGCCATCCTCTAACATGCCGGGTGAGACGACATGAGAGAAGCACGAACGCGAAAGCTCGTAGTCGGCGTCGGCGGTATTCTCACTTGCGGCCTGGTTACTCCTTGTTTGGCCGCTGAAACCAGCGTCGCGCCAGAAGTCGCACGAGCCGGTCTGGCCGTGATTGACTGGATCATTATTGCGGTTTACGGGTGTGGGACGATCGGCCTTGGGTGGTTCTACAGCCGCAGGCAACAGTCAACTCAGGAGTATTTCGTCGGTTCGGGCAGTATGAATCCGATGCTGATTGGTGTGTCGCTGTTTGCGACACTGCTGAGCACGATCTCGTACCTGTCGATGCCGGGAGAAGCGCTCGGCAAGGGCCCGGTCAACATGACCGCCATGTTTGCACTGCCGGTAGTATTCGCGATCGTCGGGTTTGGTCTGCTGCCGTTTTACATGAAGCAGCGCGTAACCAGCGCGTACGAGCTTCTCGAGGAACGACTCGGTCTCAGTATCCGTCTTCTGGGCGCTTCGATGTTCGTCATCCTTCGCCTGATCTGGATGTCGCTGCTCATTTTTTTGACGGCCAAAGCACTCACAATCATGCTGGGAGTTGGCGAAGACCAGATTCCAACGATCGCTCTGGCGACGGGGTTCGTCGCAGTCGTCTACACCTCACTCGGCGGCTTGCGAGCGGTCGTCATCACCGATCTGATCCAGACGCTACTGTTATACAGTGGTGCTCTGTTGGTTCTGGGAATGATTACCTATGACCTCGGAGGCATCAGTTGGATGCCAACCGAATGGAATCCATCCTGGGACACGCAACCGGTCTTCAGTACTGACCTGTCAACACGAGTGACCGTTGTCGGCACATTGCTCAATTACCTTGTCTGGTATGTCTGCACGGCGGGCGGGGACCAGACGTCCGTCCAACGATTTATGGCGACGAAAGACGCGTCCGCCGCTCGCTGGGCGCTGGCTACACAACTGGGAGTGTCAGTCATCGTCGCCTTGACTCTTGGCTGCGTCGGGTTTGCGCTGCTGGGCTATTTTAATGCTCATCCTGAACTACTGCCTGGCGACATTTCTCTGAAGGACAACGCCGACAAGGTCTTTCCGCACTTCATCGCGTTTCATCTACCACCGGGCGTTTCAGGCCTCGTCGTGGCCGCGATGTTCGCAGCCGCAATGTCCAGCATCGATTCCGGCGTAAATTCAATCACCGCCGTTGTCATGACCGATGGGCTCGATCGGTTTGGAAAGGCACCGAAGACCGAACGACGACACGTGGCGACAGCACGTTTGCTGGCATTTGCAATTGGAGCTGTCGTCGTACTTGCCAGTACAAAAATGGGATCGATCCCCGGCAACATCACCGCCGTGACCACCAAAACTGCAAACCTGCTGACAACGCCGATTTTCGGATTATTCTTCTTTGCCCTCTTCGTCCCCTTCGCAAGTCCGCGAGGTGTGTGGATCGGCACGATTTGCGGCACAGCCACGGCAGCGTTGATCGCGTTCTCCGGTCCACTTGTGCTGTCCTTACACGTGCTGTTCGAAATAGATCCCAAAACGCTCGGCACCGTCCTCGTTCAGACTCCCGATAATCAAACGGGAAAGATGATGCTGAGTTGTCCAGATCCAATCAGTTTTCAGTGGATTGCTCCGGCCGCAATCACCGTGGACATTGTGACGGGACTTCTCGGCAGTCTTCTGTTCCCGAATCGCACAGCCGAAACAACAGGGAAGTAGCCACTCTTCAGCAACCACCAGAATATAACGATCTCTGGACATCCACGGTGCCACATGTCAAATCCCGAAACAGCCCAACGACTCGTCTACCTGTCTGGCGAAATGGTTCCCGAAGCCGAGGCAAAGATTTCGATCTTCGACAGCGCGATAATGCTCGGCGACAGCGTGACAGAGTCGACCCGCACATTTTGCCACGAACCGTTCCGGCTGGACGATCACATTTCGCGACTGTTCCGTTCCATGAAAGTTGCTCGGATTATTCCCGGACATTCGCCCAAAGAACTGACGCAAATCACGCTGAACGTACTCGATGCAAACCGTTCAGCGATGGGAGACGACGACGACTGCTGGATCGTACACAACATTTCGCGAGGCATGTTGAAGCACGGACCAAGCGCTGCTCAGGCCAACCCGGCGACGATCATGATCTTCACAAATTATCTCGATCTTCGAGGCTGGGCAAAGTACTACACAGAAGGCTGCCACGCCGTGACTCCGATCAGTCGAGTCGTCCCGGCGCAATCCCTGGACGCTCGCATCAAGAACCGAAGTCGGCTTTCTTACACCATCGCAGATGCCGAAGCACGACTTGTCGATCCTGCTGCACAGTGTGTGATTCTGGATGTGGACGGCTACGTTTCCGAGAACAAAGGCGGGAACGTGTTCGCGGTGATAAATGGCGTAGTCTGCACTCCCACAACGGAAAACTGTCTGGCCGGAATCAGTCGTCAGACCGTTCTTGAACTAGCTCAAGCAGCCGGTTTTCCGACTCGCGAATGCCGATTGCAGATGTACGATCTGTACTCAGCCGACGAGGTTTTCTTCACCAGCACGCCGTACTGCATTATGCCCGCAACACAGTTCAACGGGTTGCCAGTTGCCGACGGGAACGTTGGCCCGGTCACGAAGCAATTGCTGAGTGCGTGGAGCGACCTGGTTGGAATGAACATTGCAAGTCAGGCACAGCGTCAGATGACAGACTAGCATCACCAGCGACAATCAACAGATGCTAACTGCTGCCGTCATGCCCGCACATGTGACATATTGCAGTCGGCTTACGCAGCACGCTCGTCCGC
>CALGTK010000091.1 GCA_937904325.1 uncultured Planctomyces sp. | reverse complement strand
CGGCGTCACCGTGAGCCAGCTATCGACATTCCACGTCTTTGGCCAGTCGGCCAGCATGGGATAAAGCCAGCTCAGGTACTCTCCGGGCCATACCTGCCACACGGCGGAACGGGATTCCACGCAGAGCATGTCCCAGTCCCCGTTCTGGGGCATGTTCGTGCCGTTCAGAATCAGTGTACACTCCGGATTGTACGTGCGGATCATGCTGTACCAAGCATCGGTCTCCGGATAATGCTGCGTAGGGCCGCGCCAGTCGAAGAAGAAGCTGGCCGGTTCGTAACGCCGCATCGCGTCTTCTAGGATCAGGATCACCTGATCGTATTGGAAGAGCGTAGTCGGAATGTGCTCGAACTGCCCAACGTACATCCCGAATTTGATTCCTTCGGCGTCAAAGGCCTTTTTTAGTCCAGGGATAACGTACGCCGCGGGAGTCTTTGGGTAGAAACGCACGGGCCAGCGGAACAGCGTATCGCCGTTGCCGTACGAGATTGGCATGACGTAGCCATAGCCCTGCCGTTTCATCACCTTCGCCAGTTCCGAGTACGATTCACGCGGAATATTCTCCGGCCCGTGAATCAAGGCTGTCATTCGAGACTGTTCAACCGCGCGCGTGGGGTTCTCTTTGACATTCAGCACAAGCCGCTTTTCGGCGGACACGCCACCGGCATCAGTCACCTGAACCACCAGCGGATACTCGCCCAGACGAACCGACGGATCGACACGCCCCAGGATGCGGCCATCGGGTGTGATGCTCAAACCCGCAGGGAGTTTCCCCTCCGAAAGGTTCCACCGAAACGGCGCCTTTGTTCCTTCCGCGTTCAACTGAAATGCAGACGCCTGGGCCCATGCGTAACTGAATCGGGACAATTCAGGTACTCTTTTTTCCAGGGCCTCGACGCCGGGAACTTTAAACTCCACGTACGACCAACTTCGCCACGCGGTGGGGAGAGCCTGTGTCGTCACAGCCGGCTTTTCGGTCGGTCCGTTGACGGAATACACCAGGTCAGGGATCGCATTTCCTGCGCCATCAGAAAGACGCGCATAGAATCCCAGCAGACCTTCGGCGCGGTTTCCCACCTTCAGTAGCAGCGAATTCCACCCGGTCCGCAGAGAGACCTTGCGCATCATCGCATCCTTCAACCGGTACTGGACTCCCGGCCGGACAAGGGCTTTTTGGCGAGAACCATCCGGCCCGGGAGCGGCCCCGGGCGAGACGTCTGTTGGTGTCGGCAACGTCACCACTTCCCCGTTGATCCTGGCAGACCACTCGTGATTCACACCTACCCGGAGTTCAACCTGTTGCAGTCGCGGGCTCCAGACCCATATGTGCAGGTAGGCCATCCGCGCGTCGCGAGGATCGTCCTGCTTGACGAAGAAGTAGCTAAAGAGATCCTGGTAGTCGTCATAGTTACGCGAGAAGGTCCGGTCATCGAAGAACTGCCATGTCTTCCCAGCCACCTGTTCGCCAATTCGCGGTCGGATCGTGGCCTCGCCGATCAGGTCGGCCCTCATCCCCAAACCTTCCCGGTTGTCGAAGGTTCCGAGGACAAGCCAGGTGTTGATGAACTGCGCGTCTCCAGGGGCCCAGTTTGCTGAAACGGGGGCAGCGATAAAGGCCACCAGTACAGCAGCTAGCGGAAGTTTCGCTTTCATGTAATTCTCCTCGCAATTCAGGATTCATCGTTTGGCAATGGAGAACGCTCTCATTCACACATACTAGCCATCGGGCAAAACATATTTTATCCGACACGACTCTGCAACGCGAAACACCTAAAAGACGATCTGGACCCTTTGGGAAGTAAATCGCTTACGAAACGCTAGGCAACAACTACCAAACAGTCGCCCGCACAGGATCCAATGGGCCCAGTTATCGGCTCTTTTCGTCTGTTGCGAGGTCGGTCATGGGTTCAACAACGCACGCGTTACTCTCGTTCCGCTAACCACTATTGGCCGCCCGCTGACAGCCGTTACAGCGACTTCGGGTTTCGGTTGGTGTGTGAGTTCAATTAGATCCGCAGTCACACACCCACGAATCCCTGATCATGTGTTCATAGTACCTACCCCAACACCGGGCCGTCGGGCACGCAGAATGTTATTATCTGCATCTAACCAAACCCGCAGGGCTCCGTCCCATCCTGCCCGCATCCTGCCCATGTGCCCGCCATCCAATTGCTTCGTCGCCCGGTGGGCTCCTCACAATATGGTGCGGTTAGGCAACTCACCCGCACTAGCGCACCTCTCGTATCTCTCTGTCTACTGTTCGATTCTGCTTATCCGAAATAGACTGGAGTTTCTGGGGTAAATACAAGCTTCAGCCTTTTCCACACCAAATTCAGCTCATTAGCCATTCGAGATTTATGCCAAAGCCGTCCTTCTCAACGCTCAGTAAAGAAGTCGATCAACTAGGCCGATTGATTGGCGATGTCATTCGTGAGATGGCTGGGGATGAAGGATTCGAACTCGTCGAATCCGTTCGCAAAATGATCCGTGAACTACGCACTGGAAATAGAGAGCGTGAAGTGGAACTGGATTCCATTATCGCCAACGTCGATGACGGGCAAATCAACACGCTCACCCGTGCCTTCACGATCTTCCTGGAATTGTCGAATATAGCAGAGGACCGACAGCGGATCCGAGTGTTACATGGCCGCAACCGCGATGCCTACCCGGAACCGGCCAATGAAACCATTCGTGCTATGATCAAACGGTTCCACGATGAAGGGAAACCAGACGAACACGTTCAACAGTTCGTAAATGATGCCCGCGTCGAACTCGTGCTAACGGCACATCCGACCGAAGCAAAACGCCGATCGATACGTCGTTTACTGGATGATCTTAGAGCATTGCTGGATCGCCAGGATTCACCCGAACTGTTGCCCGCACACCGGGATCGCATACCCAGTGAAGTCAAAGCTCAACTCAGAAAACTCTGGCAAACAGACTTTATCCGTTCCCGACGTCCCACCGTATTGCAGGAAGTTAAACGTGGTCTGGCTTACAAGGATGTGTTGTGGGACATCGTGCCACGTGTGGCAAACGATCTACGGCAGGCACTGAACGACTACTATCCTGAGGTCAAAAAAACGAACCCTCTGTTTATATACGGTTCCTGGATCGGTGGAGATCGCGATGGAAATCCGTTTGTAACTCCGGATGTAACTGCACAAACGTTTGAATGGTTACGCGAAGCCGCATTGGATGCCCATCTGCAACAGTGCGAAAAGCTCGGACGCTCTCTTTGTATTTCTGATGAAGACTCCGAATCAGGTAAGATGATTCTGGATTCTGTTGTCGCAGCGAAGACTCGCTGGCCGGAACTCGTATCACTATTGGATCGTGTGCCGCCAAGTGAATCCTATAGGCAATGGATTCAGGTCATTCGCTGGCGACTTTCTCAAACGGCGACTTTGGGAATCACCGATCGCGTCGCCAACATCTCTGGTACGTATACATCTGCCTCAGAACTGCACTGTGATGTGACGCTCATTCGCAACAGCTTACGTGCAACTGGCAACACGATTATCGCTGGAAACGAAGTGCAACCATGGCTGGATCAAATTCGCATTTTTGGTTTCCACATCATGCACCTGGACATTCGACAAGATTCGAGCGTCTATACCGCCGTGATGAACGATATCTGGAAAGTAACGGGTAACCACGACTCTCCTGAAGATCTTGAAGAAGCACAACGTCAGGAATTACTGCTAAGCACATTAGGGTGCGATCTCCCCGTCGACACAGCCATGCTGTCAGAAGACACGACACGAACTCTTGAGTTGTTTTCCATAATGCGGCGAACGGCGAGAGTTTACGGGATGCCCGCACTCGGCGGCCATGTGGTCAGTATGACCCGAACTCCTAGTGATCTACTAACCGTACTTTGGCTGTGGAAGTGGTCTGAGTCGGTTGATGGTGGTGATGAACAGGACCAGTTGTGCCAATTGCCATTGGTACCGCTTTTTGAAACGATCGAGGATCTGAAGAATGCGGATGCCACGTTGTCGACTTTACTCAGTGATCCTGTCTATCGGGAATACCTGAAGCTACAGGGTGATAACCAAACGGTCATGATTGGCTACAGCGATAGCACCAAGGACGGTGGCTATCTCGCGGGCCAGTGGGGACTTTATTCCTCGCAGTGGCGTATGTCCAAAGTTGCTGATGCATTCGGTATTAATCTGACGTTTTTCCACGGTCGAGGTGGTTCTCTTGGTCGAGGCGGTGGCCCGGCTGCAAAGTCCGTGCTCTCGCTGCCGGAAGAATCCTTCAATGGTACGTTGCGAATAACAGAACAAGGCGAGATTCTTTCAGATCGATATGACAATCCCCATATTGCCAGTCGCCACCTAGAGCAATTGGCTTGTGCTGTGTTGTCAAAGTTATCAGATGACTCCGCAGTGGATTCATCGCCGTGGCAGGAGACGATACAACAATTAGCTGAGCAGTCGCGAACTGCCTATCGAGAACTTGTGGATCACCCGGGGTTCCCGGACTATTACCGTCAGGTAACTCCTATTAATGCGATTGAAAAGTTGCCTATCGGTTCGCGTCCATCCAAACGTCGACAAGGGGACAAGGTCGAAAACCTGCGAGCGATTCCGTGGGTGTTCTCATGGACGCAATGTCGTTGTCTCATTCCAGCATGGTTCGGTATCGGTTCGGCATGTAAACAATTCGCAGACACCGGTAAATTCGATTTGCTTGAAAGGATGTACAACGAATGGACCTTCTTTAAGGTGATCATCGATAATGCAGCTCTGGCTCTGGCTAAGACGAACATGCCCGTATTCAGCCGTTATGCTCAACTTGGTAGTGGTCTGGAATGTGGAAATGAACTGACGAGCATAATCAAGACAGAGTTTGAGAACACTTTGGCAGCGATCCTAAAGTTGACCGGTTCTGAACAGCTTTTGGATAAAGCAAGTTGGCTGCAACGATCCATCAGTGTCCGAAACGGATATGTAGGGCCACTGAATCTGCTGCAAATCGAGTTAATGAATCGCCGCGCTGCAGCATCTGAGAATGACAGTGAAGAATACCTGTCCGATCTGGAATATCAAACTCAAATGACCATCAAAGGCGTGTCCACCGGAATGCGTGGTACGGGCTAGCAATAAAGATAGGATTCGCACGGAATCCTAACGCCGTTCAATGTGTCAGCCACGTTCTTTAGTGTGATCGTGTGCCGGTTTTTTGCCGGCTAGCACAGCCTCAATTGCCTGCTCTGCCAAGGCATGATCACCGTGCTTGAATTGTCCCCAGTAGCGAATGACACTATTTGAATCGATCACGATCGTAGTAGTTGTCATCTTGGCTCCAAATAGATCTGCCAGCTCTCCTCTGGCATCAATCAGAACGGGCATAGTAAGAGTTTTCTCATCCAGTATTTTTGAGATCGTGCGAGCTTCTTCGCCGGCACTTGAATCCAATGCCATCACCGCAACCTTCCCTTTGTACTTTTGTGATAAGTCACTCAACGGTTGGTCGACCATGCGGCAACTTCCGCAGAATGAGCACCAAAAAGTAAGTACCGTTACACCGCTTGAATTCGAATTCTCATCAGACTGAATCGCACGCAGCGTCGTCTTCCTTCCATCGAGAGTTCTTACCTTGAAGTTAGGAACTTTATCTCCGGTGTGACGCACGTCTACATCGGACTGGGTGTCGGCGGCAGGCGATGATATCCCAAGCAAGAGCAAGGAACCGATGGCTAAGAAAGTTGAAAGTGTTCTAAACATGCTGTGCCGATCATAAAACATTGAGGCAGAAACTGTGTACTTATTGTAATTGAATGTGGATTGCGTGATGGAATACAGCCGTGCCGAATGGTATCTAACCATGTCTCAATTCAATTGGTGGCGTCGTTTCAAACCTTGTCACTGAAGCGAATCGACTTGGATCATAGGTAGCTGCATTGCGGAACAGGTGTGCCA
>CALGTK010000090.1 GCA_937904325.1 uncultured Planctomyces sp. | reverse complement strand
TAACCACGCTGGCTTCGGCGAGTTGTCGGGGGAGAGGGGACTGTTTTTTGAAGATTCGCACTTCGCACATTTCAACCGTCAGTCTACCAACTCGTCGGCGAATAACTGCATCATCGCGAAGACCGCTCCGGCAGGGTCGACCTGCACCGAGAAGCGATAGGCATTTGGGATGTCCCGTGGCGCGATAATGGTTTGTGCTCCCAGACTCTCAGCCAGCTTGAAGCGGTCGTCGATGTCTTCGGCATACAAAAACGTCAGCCAGGCGGGAGGATGATCAGCTTCGGGCGACATTGGCATGACGCCAGCGACATCCTCGTCTCCGGATCGCATGAGTATGTGTTCGTCTTTGGCTTGCGCGAACTGCTCGATCGCCGACCAGCCGAACACCGATTGATAAAACGATCTGGCCGATGGCACGTCTGTTGTGAGCAGTTCGTTCCAGTAGAACTGCCCTGACGCTGGCTCTGAAGGCAGTTCGCCAGGGGCTGCCGGCTGAAGTGCCTTCAGCATTGCATTCTGCCGGTCCATGATGACGGCGAACTTCCCGATGCCGGGAACATCTATCGTGGGAACTGGAACTTTCCCACCTTCGGCAACCACGCAATCGGTGGCAGCATCGCAGTTGGTAACCTCGACGTAACCAATCCAGTGAGCGGTCACTCCGGACGACGGATCGACGGGCACGATGCCACCGCATTTGATACCACCCACGCAGATGACGTGATACGTGCCTGCTTCACCGAGATCCACATCCTGAATGTCCCATTCAGGAAACAGCGAGCGGTAAAAATTCACCGACCGATCAGAATCGCACGTCATCAGATCGTGAAATACAAACCGGCCGGGTCGATCTCGCCGCTCTTCCATGCTCTGCTCTTTTAAGACGGATTCTTCTGAATTCGCGTTGGACGATCGTGCTCACTTTATTGCGGAATATCGAACAGCGGAGTTTCCGGCAGTGACGTAAAGTTCGTATTGCCGATGAAGAGCGCTCCAGCGTTTGTGTGCGTTGCCTGCTGTTCTGGATTCATCCCCTCGTCGGCTGTCGTCAGGATCAGCTTGATCTGGCCGTCTCGTTCTACGAGCTGCGGACATGTGACGCGGGGAGATTTTTCCGTTCGCCAGATGGCTTCTTCCTGCCCGTTTTCCAATGAAAACTGTTTCGCTTCGCCGAACGCGGCATCTGCCGGGTTGTAAAACGCAATGATCACGCTGGCCCCGTCTGGAGTCGCAATCATTCCGTCGGGATAAACATCGCCCTGACGCAGATCGACCACAATCTCAGGAGGCGACAATCGTCCGTCGGTCACGTCCAGCTCGTACCGCACGACAGTTTTTGTCGGGGTGTCGATGTCGAGTAACGTTACTCGCTCGCCATCGCCGAGGACAATTTTTCCGTTTGAACACGTTTGGTCGTCACGTAGCCGAATAGTCTGCCAGTCCGCACGTCGCCAGAGATACAATCCCGCCTTGGCTTCGGCGAAGTTCAGATCCTTACAGCCGAAAATCAGCCCGCCGGAAAACGCGACAGCGTCGTTGATGACCGTTCCTGTCACGCCACGTTCAACCGGATCACCCAGAGGCTTGAATGAAGTATCGTTCAAGTCGAACAGCCCGATCTGACGTTCCATCCCGGTCACGAAAACACCATCTCGATTTGTCGGAAACGCAAAGCCCGGTCGACCAGGTAAATCGATTGACTGGTTCGAACCACTCGCAAAGTCAAACAGGTTCAGCGAACCAGAATTCGCGTTGGCTCCATGCTGAATCGCGACCCAGCTCAGTCGATCGCCACCGTTTGGGTATGGGCCTTCAGGCAGAAAGCGAAGCTGCTCAGTTTCCGGTCGGAACAGTACTTCGGTCGTGAATTCAGGCATCAAAGGAGCCTCGGGTTTTGAGAGTAGTTTGGATTCAGACTTATAAGTCGCATCATTGTGAAGTCGAGCTGCGAAGTTCAGGTGTAAACACTGCTGGCTTCATAAAGCATCCGTACCATCGGTGTGAGCTTAGTGCCCCTGCATGGCTGAAAAATTAAACACAGAAAATCAGGCTTCAGGACGAAGCAGCGGGAAGTAAATCACGTCTCGAATACTCCGCGCGTCGGTCAGAATCATGATCAGTCGATCGATTCCGATTCCCAGTCCGCCAGCCGGTGGCATGCCGACTTTCAGCGCCTGCACGAAATCGTGATCCATTTTGGCCATCGAGTCTTCTTCTGACATGCCGTCGAGTTGCGTCAGGAAGAGGTCTTCCTGCAACCTCGGATCGTTCAACTCGGTATAGGCATTGGCCAGCTCCATTCCGTGGATGAACAGCTCAAACCGTTCGGCGATGTCGGGGTTATCCTGCTTCCTCTTGGTGAGAGGGCAGATCGATGCCGGGTAGTCGATGACAAAGACCGGGCCAACGAGTGAGTCTTCGACTTTCTCTTCGAAAATCCCGTTGACCAGCACGTCGTGATGCACACCTTCGGTTTCCAGACCGAGCGATTTTGCCAGCTCCAGAACTCCTGCCTGATCGTCCATTTCGATGCCGGCGTATTCTTTGAACAGGTCGCCGTACTTTTCGCGTTTCCATGGAGCGGTGAAATCGATTTCTTTGTCGTCCCACGGCAGCACCATTGAATCGCTGACTGACTTTACGCAGTTGCAGATAATTTCTTCAGTCAGGTCCATCATCGATTCGTAGTTACCATAAGCCTGGTAAATTTCGATCATTGTAAATTCCGGATTGTGAGTGGCGTCGATGCCCTCGTTCCGGAAGACGCGACCGATTTCAAACACACGTTCCACGCCGCCGACCATCAGCCTCTTGAGATGCAGCTCCAGCGCGATCCGCAGATAAAGATCGATGTCCAACGCGTTGTGATGCGTCGTGAACGGTCGAGCAGCCGCTCCACCCGCAATCGCATGCAGGACTGGCGTTTCCGTTTCGACAAACTTGTGAGCACGCAGCGTGTCACGAACGGTTGAGATGATTTCCGTCCGCTTAAGCATTCGTTCCAGCACGCCTTCGTTGTAAATCAGATCAATGTATCGCTGACGAAGCAGCAGTTCGATATCCTTCGCCCCGTGAAACTTCTCGGGAGGTTGTGCGAGCGACTTGCAGAGTACCGTCAGAGTCTCGACGAAGATCGAGATTTCGCCGCTGTCGGTCCTCTTCATGAAGCCGTCGATGCCGACGAGGTCGCCCAGATCAAGGGCTCCGACCAGCTTCCACTGCTCTTCAGAAAGATCGCCACGGCTGACCAGCAACTGAATACGGCCACTCCAGTCTTTGATATCGAAGAACCGCAGCTTGCCGGCCTTTCGCCGAGTCATCAGTCGTCCCGCAATGCGGACTTTCTCGCCGAGTTCACCCGACGCTTCCGGGCACTTCTCGCGAGCCTCTTTGATGCTGATGTGATCGTCAAACCGCTGCCCCCAGGGATCGTGCCCCAGTTCTTCGATCTGTTCCAGCTTGACCAGTCGAGCGGCTTCAAAACGGTCCGGCTTCTTCCTCTTAGGAGCTGCTTGGGAATTGTTCTTCTGTTCGGCGTTCTCTGACATTCGGCTCTTCGTTCATTCAGAATGGTTAAGTTTATCGTTGGCGAATCGGGGTTGGTCACAAAGTATTTCTTTGCAATCCTTTGCGTCTTCGCGGGTTTTCGTCAATTCGACGATCAACTTTGCGATTTGTCGAAGCGAGCGGGCATCTTCGAAGATGCCACCTCCGGTTTCAACGGCCTGGCTTCACTCCTTTCATCATTGTGGCAAGACAAATGACAGACTCGGTCGACAACGAAATGCTCCACAAGGGTCGGTTTCTGAGCCTGATGTCGCAAAATGGCTGGGAATTCACCTCGCGAGTCGGCTCAACCGGAGTTGTCGCGATCGTCGCCTGCACGGACAACGACGAAGTCCTGCTGGTCGAACAGTTCCGTCCGCCAGTCGGAAAAACCGTCATCGAGATCCCGGCCGGACTGGCTGGTGATATCGCAGGCTCAGAATCAGAATCGTTTGCCGAAGCCGCGCGGCGCGAATTGCTCGAAGAAACCGGGTACTCCGCGGCGACGATCAGAGAACTTCAAACCGGCCCGTCCTCCGCCGGCCTGACCGACGAACTGATCACCTTCTTTGAAGCCACCGACCTGACCAAGGTTGACGAAGGCGGCGGAGACGATTCCGAATCGATCACCGTCCACAGGATTCCGCGAGCTGACCTGCGTGCATGGCTCAACCAGCAGGCGGCTTCCGATAAACTTATTGACCCTAAAATCGCCGCCGCCCTTTGGATGGCTGGCAAATAATCCAACAGACGCCAATCCTTTGGGATAAATGAACGGTCAGCAGTCGTATACGTGTTCGATGGTTCCGTCCAATTGAGTCAATTCGTTGATCGCTACCGTCAACTGGTGTACGGGGACGGTCAAGGCGATGCGTTGTTGGCCTGGACGAGTCAGAATTGGTTGTGCCATCAGAAGCGGGCGATCGATCGCGAAGTCTTCATTAACAATCGCCGTTATCAGTTTCGCATTGCGGTTTCCGGCGATTTCGATGAAGTTGATATCGTGTTTCGCAAGCGTGATCGCGCAGTCGGCGACAGTAACGCTTCGTCCGGTTGGCTGCTCCACAGAAAGTACGACAGTCGCGCCGCCAGCGCGTAGTCATCGACGACTGGCTTCGAGTCGCTTTCTTCGCGGAATAAAAATTCGGGACCGCACTGCAGACCTTTCAGTCCAGCTCTCAGCGATGTTTCAAAGTCTTTCCCCTGTATTGCGGATTCCATATTGTGCGGCAGTGTCCTCGTGAAGCAGCGGAAAGAATTGGCCGCCGAGCGGTTCTCCAGATGGCACGGGTGGCACGCCATCGAGCAACGGCTGGTCCGAGGCCGACCTGACTCCGTCTCGGACGACATTGATGACGGTGGCTCGTCGCGGGGATATCGTGCTGTTTTCGTACGAACCGTGGACCATCAGCGGGTGATGAAAGGATGCTTCGCCAGCTTTCAGTTCGATAGCGACGGGGTTCTGGAATCGTTCCCACTGGTCGTGCGAAAGAGCTTCCTGGATGGCGTCCATGTCGCCGGCAAGACCGGTGACAGGCAATAAGTCCCACTGATGGCTGCCCGGAATGTACTGCAGGCAGCCGTTGCTGGACGTGGCATCGTCGAGACCGATCCAGCAGGTCAGGTGCGCCATCGGCTGCGTCCGAGTCCAATAAGAATAGTCCTGATGCCACGCTACGACTCCGCCGTGCTCGGCTGGTTTGCAGAAGAGCTGATCGTGCCAGAAACGGACGGAACCATCCAGCAGTTGCGAGGCTGGGATTCCGAACGCTCGGTGCCACAGTAGATCGTGAAAACCTGGAGAAACCCGCCACGCTCCCAGAGCGTGAAACAGGACGCGGTTCGGATCAGCCGACTCGTTGGATTGATACTCGTGCCAGAGTTCGCGCCCGTCGTGTTCAGGATCGAGCAATAGCGAAAGCTCTTTTCTTAGCTGCTCGATCTGTTCGTGGGACAGAATGCGCATTCCGGAGACGTAGCCGTTTTCGTGGAAGAATTCGATCTGCTCGTCGCTCAGCTGAAACGTCGCGGCTGAATCTTCGACGGACTTTCCGTATTTCAGGAAGTCGGAAACTGGTTTGTGTTCATTGGAGAGGTCTTGAGCCATTTGTTCCTCGATGTTTCGGTCGTTGATGCGGAATTTTTAACGCAGAGATCGACGAGGTGACAAACGCAGAGGACGACGAGCGTCAACCGGCTCTCCATATTTTTTGCGGATCTTTGGTGTTCCGCTCACTCAGCCTGTCAGGAACTGCTCTCGCCTCTCAACCGTGGTCTCTCTGCCTCCCAAATTTCATCTTGAGGTGGTTTAGCGATTCCATTACTTGTACGGACCCCATCCGAAGCAACCACTCTGATTGCTCCCCCAATTCTTTCGAAATTCCCTCTGCGAGTCCTACCAATGATCCTTTTCGGGACCAGCGGTCACCGTGCGTGGCAAAGCAACTGTTCTGCAGCAGCGATTTTTCCATGTCTGGCAACAATTTTGCTTCTCAGTGGATGCCAGGGTTTACCCCATTCACGCGGCACATTGACGCCGCGCGGGCAATCTCCCGGCTACGCACGCGATATCCAGAAACAACTCAGCGAGTTTCCATCAACCGGTGCGATCGTTCGGCAAGGCCCGGGTGGTCCTGAATTGCTGGACGAAGAAGTTCTTGCAGGCGATCAGGTTGTCGACAACACGCTTGTTGATATTCGCATCGCGGGAAATGAAACGATCGAGACCGGAGCCGTCATGGCTTACGTGAAGTCTCAGGTCGGTCGTCCCCCGAACGAGCGTCAAATCAAAGAAGACCTGCGAGCGCTCTACGCGACGAAATGGTTCTTCAGTGTCGAGCGTCGTTACCGTATGACCGAAAGCGGCCTGACGCTGATCTTCCGAGTCCTTGAGCGGCCCGTCGTTCGCTCGATCGTGATCAAGGGAAATGAGAATTTTCCGAAGCGTCAGATTCTCAAGCAGATCAGCATCGAGTCAGGTTCACCGTTTGATGTTGCCACCAACCGGGCGGCAGCACGCAAGATCGAGGGTTACTACCACGATAAGAAATCGTATCCGCAGGCCAAGGTGACCCTGGAAGTTGGCGGAAACAAAGAAGACCGGGACGTGGTCTTCAAGATCGAAGAAGGGTCGTACACCGTCATCAAGGACACGCAGTTTGAGGGCAACACGATCCGCGATGGCGTCCTTCGCACGAAGATCAAATCGAAACGTACCGTTCTGGGCTGGCTGGCGAATTTTTCACCATTTGGAACGCTGTTCAGTGGCAAGTACAACGAAGCAACGTTGCCTCGTGACGTGGCCGCTTTGAAGGAGTACTACCACAATCTCGGATACTTCGATGTCGAAGTTGAACGCAGCATCAGGCGAAACAATGCGCACTACTTGCCACAGTTTAAGCTGATGAGAAATCCGTACAAGGATTCCAAGTATGAACATTTGCCGTTGCCATACCTTCGGCTGAAGCGCGCTGAAGGAGCGACATTCGTTTACACGGTGGATGAAGGCCCGCGATTCAAGCTTCGCAATATCGAGATGGAAGGCAACGAGATTTTCTCGCAGAATGAGTTGCTGGCCGATTCCGACCTCAGTCCAGGTGACTACTTCAACGCTCGATATTTGAACAAAGACGTTGCCGATATGCGGGAACACTACGGTGAACTCGGTCGCCTGTTTGCTCAAGTAAACGCCGTTCCGCGATTCATCGACGGCCAGCCAGGCGTTGTGGACCTCGTTTACCAGGTCGACGAAGATCGACCTTATGAAATTCGCAAGATCAACGTTGTGATTGACGCTCCAGGCGGAAACCCTCACACGCGTGAAACCGTTGTTAGGAACCGAGTGCTTGTGGCCCCGGGCGATCTCGCAAATCCATTCCTGATCGACAAGAGCAAGGGCCGGCTACGAGGTCAGATTTTCGAAGGTGGCGGCCCCGGCGCGCCGCAGATCAAAGTTTCCAAAGTCAAAGAAGAATCGCTGCTCGCCGGCATGGTCACTCGTGGGCAAAGTCCTTACGACAGTCAGCCAGTTCCGTACAATCCTTTGTTTGAAAACGGAAACCCCGGAGATCCTTACGGTGGCCTTGGGAATCCGTACTCGCGAGCGTTGCAACGGCCCGGTCAAGCTGACCTCGATATCTTCGTTACGGAAGCTCAGACAGGGCGGTTGATGTTCGGCGTTGGTGTCAACAGCGATGCTGGTGTCGTTGGATCATTCGTGCTGGAAGAAAACAACTTCGACATTACTCGCTTCCCAACTTCATTTTCTGACTTTTGGAATGGCGAAGCTTTCCGGGGCAACGGTGAACGCTTTCGAATCGAAGCCGTACCGGGCGAAATCACCAGTCGCTACACCGCAAGCTGGCAGACCAGTAACTTCCTCGACACTGATTTCAGCTTTGGCCTGAGCGGTTTCTATTATCAGCGATTTCTGCCGGACTGGGACGAAGAACGTGCCGGCGGACGAGTTTCAGTCGGTTATCAGCTCGACAAATGGTGGTCAATCACCGGGGCCTTCCGGCTCGAAAGCGTCAATCTGAGCCGTCCTGGTGGAGGAATCGGCAACGCACCACCGTTGCTGAGAAAATCTCTGGGTGACAGCTTCCTCTCGACGTTCCGATTCTCTGTGGCTCACGACACGCGTGACTCAGCCTTCCTGCCGACGAACGGCCACTTTCTTGAAGCTGCCTACGAGATCGGCTTCGGAGATTTCATTTATCCTCGGTACGAGCTTTCCGGTACCCAGCACTTAACCGTACATGAACGAGCGGACGGCGGCGGGCGTCACATCGTGACCTTCAACGGTCAGCTTGGTTACACAGGGAATGATACACCGATCTACGAGCGATTCTACGCGGGCGGCTATCAGTCGTTTCGTGGTTTTGCTTTCCGCGGAATCAGTCCTCAGCAGACAACGGACGGGCGCATCGTCGATGAAGATTCGACCGGACTTTCGAGTTCCCCGATCGGCGTCGGCGGTAACACTCAGTTGCTCGGTTCCGTACAGTACTCAGTTCCTTTGACAGCCGACGAGATGATTCGAGCCGTGGCGTTTACCGACTTCGGTACGATCGAACATCGCACCGACCTCGAACATTTCCGCCTGACGGCTGGCTTTGGTGCGAGATTGACGATCCCGGCAATGGGTCCTGCCCCGCTTGCCTTTGACTTCGGTTTTCCAATCGTCTCCGACGAACTCGACGACGAACGGATCTTCACATTCTCCGTCGGCCTGACGCGGTAACGGGTTGCTGACTACAGCTCGTCGATCTGGTAGACGCGGTACAATCTGTTTTCGTAGACGACCGGTGCGTCAAACGGGCCCCACCGACGTGAAACCAGGTGCGTGATGCCCGTCGCGGCGTGCAGCTTTTTTGTGACGGCTGCCGAATACGACTGACCGTTCCAGTTTTCTTCGCCCCACTTCTTCAGAAACTTCAGCCGATTGTTCCACTCAACAATCCCGGCTGCGTCCTGAGGGCAATCTTTGAAGGCGACGTATTCAGATCGCTGGGCAAACCACTTGAACGATTGGCTCTCCTTCGGTGTGAGGATGAGCGAGTCTCGAGACGTGTTCTCCGTGACCCACAAGCAAAGGTCGACCCAGTCGGCTCGTTGAGCGTCGGTCATTCGGTCGATCGAGCCGCGACCAGCGTTGAGCCACAAAGCGCCGCCAAAACAAACGGCGACGATTACCATACGAGACTTTGCAGGCAGGATCACGCTCAGTAGCCGTCGCTCGGACAGTAGCATTGCTAACTGAATCGAGACCAGAAGCGGCAGAGCGATGTCGAACATGCGGAAGGGATAGAACTTCAAAAGGTTCATGCGAAATTCGTAGTACGGCATTTCGACCGGCGGGCGAGGTCCCAGTCCAATCAGCACGCCAGTTGCCGCGATGATGCCCGAGCAGACGATAGTTTTCGACAGGAACTCAAGCGGTCGTTCTCCCGCTGCCCTGTCTCGAACGAGGCTGTTCAATAACCAGGTAATGCCACCAAGCATCGCGTAGCCGACGTAAGCCGACGTGTTGAATGTCATCGGGTCGAGGTGATGAGGCAGTCGGTAAAAAACCTGAATGTAGTTGGCCTGGAACGTGAGTTTCGGATTGGCGGACAGGACGGACTTTAATGCCGGCCACACGCCAAACGCTGATAACCCGGCAAACAGAGCGATGCCCAGCAGAACGTTCTGGTGAAACGCGAATTTTCGTACGGCTGCCAACGCCGGATTACATCTGGACTTCCGGCAGTCGGTGAGCAGAATCCAGATCGTGGCCATCGACATCGCAACCACAGCCCACAAACCAACCAGAGGGTGCATGGCGACACCTGCTCCCAGCATCAAGCCTGCCTGCCAGAAATTGTTGCGAAGAAAGGATGCGAGTCCCGCAAAGACGAAACCATAGGCAAAGACCTTGGCCTCGACCCCGCCGATCAACCATTCACCTGAGAAGTTGCCGATGGAGGCCAGCAGCAGAAAGATCGCTCCGGAAATGCAGCCAGTCCAGCGGTCATTTTCGACTTGCGTACAGAGTTGCTGCCAGGCAAACGCCAGCAATCCATAAGCCAGTACCCGGCCAATCAAAGCTGAAGTGGCGAAAGTTGTCACCAGCGTCAGCGCGCCGACAGTTCGGTAAAAGACCAGGTGCGCGTTTGAGGATTCAAGAAAGAAATCGCCCGCGCACCAGGCTGCGTCCCAGGCATGCAGCGATTTCGTCAAATAATGAGGTTCGTTAACGCCCGGAATCGGCGCGTGGCAGAACGAAAAGCCCAGGAAGCCAGTCCACAGGCACAGGACAGGCAGCAGAGTGTTTCGTTTGGCGTCCGGCCGATCGCGTCCAGGGGACGAGTCGAGCATCATCGTTGCGTCTACGTCAAGCATCGTATGTGTTTTCGCATGAGGTTTGTGGCAGAAGATTTTAAGCGCTCCGCTTGACACCTTTGAAGGAGCCACGGATGCTATCAGAACCCTTTGATAGGTTACTCCCTCCTGCCTCGGTAAACGTCACGCCTCGTGCCTGACAACTGTCGCTTCCCACCTTACTGCTCACTCCACAGTCCTGACCGCTTGACGCTTCTCTGCGAGGACATTTATGAAAACTCTGCACCCCTCTCGAAACGTTTTTTCTCTGAATGCTGGTGCCGTGCTGCTGGCACTAGTGGTTGGTCTGGGAGTCGCTTCGGCCCCGGCCTCGGCGGCAAATCCTGAAGAGGAGAAGAAATCGGCCGAGTTAATCAAACTTGCTGATGAAGCGAAGGCGCGAGCGACCCAGGCCGAAGCAGTGCTGAAAGCGGCTCAGGCAAAGGCGACGCAGTTGCAGGGAAACCTGACAAAGTTAAAGGCTCAGATTCGCAACTCAGAGAAGGCTATTAAAGACGCGGAAGCAAAACTGAAGCCGGAGCAGGAGAAAGTCACCAAAGCCGACGTCGCAAAGAAAGCATCGGATGTGGCAGCTAAGAAGGCTCGCGCAGCAGCAGAAGATCTGAAGAAGAAATTGGCCGAGGCTGAAGCTACAGCCAAGGCTGAGGAAGCCAAAGCCGTCGCGGCGACGAAGGCGCTGACCGACTCGCAAGCTGCGGTTAAGACTATTCAAACAACGGTTGCAACTTCGAAGAAATCGTTGACTGATTCGCAAGGAGGATTGAAACAAGCTGACACTCAGTTTGTTGCGTTCAAGCCTCAACTTGATAAGGCGTCAAATGAGTTTGCTTCAATCAGTCAGGATCATGTCAACAAGCGTCGAGCGGCGGAGAAACATCTCATCGGAATCGGGGAACTCGTTTCGTTTGCCGAGACCGTTGCTCCCATTTTCTCGAAACGTTGTCTGGCGTGTCACAACGCTCGAACGGCCAAAGGCCGCTACAACATGGAAACCTTCGCCGCGATTGTAAAAGGCGGCGAATCCGGTGACGCGCTGGAAGTTGGAGACGCTGATTCTTCAACCTTGTTCGCGATGATTGAAGACGGCTCGATGCCGAAAGACGCTGACCCACTGTCGCCAGAACAGATTGCGGCAGTCAAACACTGGATCAACACCGGAGCTGTGCTGGATGCCGGGCTCAGCCCTTCTGCACCGCTGATTCAAATTATGCCTAAGGAAATACAGCCAAATCCTCCAGAAGCCTATCCGGTGCCAGTACCGGTCACGTCTGTGGCATTCAGCCCGGATGGAGCGACATTGGCCACTTCCGGTTACCACGAAGTTATTCTTTGGAAGGTTGAAGATGGTTCACTGCTGCGACGCATCACAAACGTCGCTGAGCGAGTTTACGACATTGAATTCACAAAGGACGGTCAGAAGATCGTCGTGGCTTCAGGAACTCCGGCGCAGATTGGCGAAGCCAAAATATTTCAGGTCGCCGATGGCAAGCTACTCGGCGATCTTGTTCGAACGGATGATTCGGTGTTTGCTGTTTCTCTTAGTCCGGACCAGAAACGTCTTGCCACTGCAGGAGCTGACCGAGCAATTCGTGTGTTTGACTTCGCGACTCAGAAGCAGCAGTTACTGATTGAAGATCACGCTGACTGGGTGATGGATGTGGCCTGGTCTGCCGACGGAACTCGTCTCGCGTCAGCAAGTCGTGACAAGACGTCAAAAGTGTTCGACGCCGTTTCCGGTGATTCGCTGGTCACGTTCAACGGGCATGGCCAACCCGTCTACGGTGTTGGTTTTCAGGCTGACGGAAAAATCGTTGTATCGAGCGGTAGCGACAAACAGATTCGAACCTGGAACGTTGCCGACGCCAAACAGGTCAAGGTGATTGGCGGATTTGGAAACGAGGTATTCCGCATCATCGTCACGCCGGAAGGTCACGTTTATAGCTGCAGTGCCGACAAAAACGCCCGAGCTCATCAGATATCTGACGGGAAGGCTTTAAAGACCTTCGCGGGGCACACCGATTGGGTCTACTCAGTCGCCGTTCATGCTGGCACGAAGCGAGTTGTCGCGGGTTCCTATAACGGGGAAGTCCGCATCTGGAACATCGACGATGCGAAAGAGTCGCTGAAGATCATCGCCGCACCAGGTTACAAGCCGGGTGGGGCAACGGCAGCCAAATAGCAATTGCATCACCACGGTGTAGCGGCACACAGCCGTTCAAAACAGACAAACAGGCTCGGGATCGATTGTCGATCTCGAGCCTGTTTCGTTGTGT
>CALGTK010000089.1 GCA_937904325.1 uncultured Planctomyces sp. | reverse complement strand
GCCGACTGATCTGAGCCGCTTCAAGTCGCAGTAACTCGCGACCGCCGGACATGCATACCACCAGACCAGCTCCGCTGCGGAGTACTTAGATTGAGTCTGCCATGGGCAGAGTGATCTCTGCCGGGACGGGACCATTGGCGAAGACGGTGACAAAGTGGCCGCCCGCATCCGATAGCAGCGGTCCCAAGTGCAGTGGTGTCGAAAACAGATCGTTGTCTGGAAACATCACAAGAGCTACCTGAACAAAAACAGGAAACGAACGCAGCAAACATCCTTAACGAGGGAACGTTACAGCGTTTCTCACTGAGAGTCACAGGAGACCAGGAAAGAGCTTCGCCGTTTCTTAGCCAATAAGGTCAAGTCAAATCGCGACTTCGCTATCATCGGAAGCGATCATTCGTAGCGTCGCACGAAGCTCGCTACTTCGCGGTTCGACTTTCCGAAACTGACGACTGATACCGAGAGATCAATGTCTCGAAATAAGTCCAGTGCTCGCGTTACAGCCTTGAAAATCCAGTCTTCATCGTTTCCAAATGCTCCCCCGCCCAGCAGAGTCAGGAAGATCTTATTGTTCCCCGTTGCTGCCGCATTGATAGCACCTGCGCACAAGGTCGCTTCATAGGCGGCTTCCAGAATTAGTTGAGCAAAGCTCGCCCATAGTTCTTCCGAACATGCTGAGTACGCAACGGGCAATGCCGAACAATAAGCCTGTGACACACAGTGCTGCGATTTCCTGATGGTAACTTCCGTGGCCTCCTGCAGGCCGATGCGCAACGAAGATCGAATTTTGTCGCGATCAGTCTCGCTGATCGAGTTCAAATGTTGATTGATTGACGCGAGCCCTTCAGTTGTCGCGAGAGCATAGCCGTTCTGCATTCGCCACAATTCGTGATTATCATTTCCCAGGGTCCTGCCAACATCACGAAGACAATCGAACTGACGGTCCGTAGATTGACCAATTTCGCCGTCAACCGGCGCAAAGTAATTTCGATAGATCGTGCCGGCACCACACGCAATCGCACAGGCTGGACCTTGAGTGTAATCATGCTCGTAAATGCCGACACCATCCTCAGGCACGACTGAAGGTGCGACCATCTCAAGCAGATTGAACTGCGAAGCCACCTGAAACAGGGATCCAGCGTTTAACGGATCGGCGTGTAGTTCTTGAACGTCCTGCACGATTTCTGAAACCTGCAATCGACCGGAGGCTGACTGTACGGACTCCACATTGGACCGTAATTCCGACAGGCTCGGCGTCGTCAGTTTTCCATAGCTCATTTGCCGATGGTTTACTGATGAAACCATCTTGTCACCAATAATTGAAAGATTCTCTCGGACACCTGAGGGAGACGTCTCGGGGAATCCTACAAGTGACTCAAACCACATGGTTTTCGCTCGTTGAAAAATTAATGATCACAAGAATCATATCCACTATTGGTTCACCGTCCCAAGACCTTGAAGGTAGGCATTCAGGTCGGCGAGGTCTTGCGAGGTTGCGTCCTTCAGCAGGCCAGGGGGCATCAGGCTTTGAGGAAGTTTGCGTTGGACTTCTATGTTGGATGCTTCCAGGCGGAAGGTTTGATTGGTGGCGTTTCGCAGAATCATGCCATCGACGGAGTGGTAAATAACCAGGCCGGTGTAAACCTTGCCGTCGCTGGTAACAACCATTGTTGTCTGGTAACGCGATGAGACGTCTCGGTTTGGGTTGACGATGGCGGTGAAGAGGTCGTCTCGAGAGAAGCGTTTGGCGACTCCGGTCAGGTCTGGGCCAAGCGACCGCCGACCGCCGTGGCACTGAATACACGATCGGACATTGAAGAATTTCTGACCGCGTGCGGCGTCGCCGTTTGACCAGTCGGTTTTTGAAATTAATTTCTGAATAACGGCTGCGTCTGGCGCGGCGTTGGATGTCAGGGCGGACGACTCGTCGGGGAAATCGTTGATGGCCCAGTTTGTCCAGGCGTTGATGGCTTCAGCCTGAAGGGCAGATGACGGAGCAGTCCGAACAAAACCGAACTCGCGGTTGGAGTTTCGGCGGAGCACTTCGACGACCAGTCGGCGAGCGGTTGTTTCGTTTTTCTCTGTGCCGAGTCGCCGCAGGCAGCGGACGAGTGCGACGTTCTCGGCGCCTTCCTTGCTGGGAAGCAGTTTACCCATCGCCTGCAGGCAAGCTTCCAGAACTTCGACCTGCGGAGTCTCAAGACCTTCGATGAATTTTGATCGATCCTGCTCTTCAGGCTTCGCAGCCAGAACCATCAGGACGGCATTGCGAACGGCGAAGTTGGGGAACTGGTTGCGGACCAACTGCAGATGCGCAGGCTTCTTTGACTCGCCGAAAATAAACAGAACATCATTGGTCCAAGGGTAGTCCGCATCGGCCTCAACCTGTTTCGAGAAACCGGCGATGGCGGCCGTTAGCAATTCACCCGGCAATTCGCTCATGTACAGGACGTGGTCAGGGCGGCCAAACTCGGGCTGTTCAATCAGTACGTTCGGGAGCAGCGGGTCGAATTCGACGAGCGCGTGATAAAATTCCTTCAGACGCGGTTCCCAGTTTGTGTCGATGTTAAGTTTTCGGGATCTGAGCTTTGGCTCGAGCATAACAAGTGCCCGAGCGACGGCTGTTCGGTGATCGGAATCGCGCGACGCGGAGTTGCGAGCGGCGACGATCAGATAATGCAGATCGTCTGTCGGATGCGAGTCGTCGGTAATCTTTGCCAGAACTTTGGTCACTAGAGCGGCGTTGTGCGGTTGGAGCATCGCGAGCAGTCGAGCGATTTCGTAATCGAGACGTTCGTCACCAGTGGGAAACAGATTGGCCAGGCGAATCCGATAGGGGTCCAGTTCGCGGTCAAATTCTGCGAGATCAAGAGCAGCAGCGTAGCCATCGAACACGGCGACGTTTTTGCGTGGCGTGAGGCCTCCCAGTCCAAGTTGCATGAGACGGATCGCTTCCAGTTTCAACTCAGCAGGCAGATCGCGGTCGAGGACTCGTAATGCGATTTCAAATGCGTACGAATTGAAGCCCGGTTCGCGGCCGAGAAACCCGAATGCGTTTGAGACTCCAGCCAACCAGCCAAGCTTCGCGGCCTTCACGGCGAGCATCCGGAAATTTTCTTTGCTTAGTTGAGGGATCAATCGTGCAGCAGCGATTCGATCGAATCGTGTTGTGCTGCCAAGTCGCTTCGCGAGAGCCGTTGCCACAGTGGCGTCATTGATCTCGCCTGGCTTCCCGACCATCGCTTCGCAGGCAACTCGACCAACAAATGGGTCCGTATCAGCAACCAGTGTTGAGATGAGTTTCGGGATTTCGGTGGCCGTTTTCGTTCGGCCAATACTCCATGCCGTGCGGGCACGGACTTCTGGAGCAGCATCCTTTGTTAGTGCTGCCAGTGTACCGGTAGTGGGGCCTCCGAATCGTTCGACGATAATTTCGATGGCACGGACTCTTTGGGCAACGTCGCGATCCTGGTCTCTTGCGGCTCGTTCGAATGCGTCTCGTCCAGCGGCTTTAGAAAGAGGTTCCCAGGTCGCGCGTGACCAGCTCGACAATGGCTGCGGAGCAGTCAGGCAGGCGGTCACTTTCGATTCCGTCGAGGTTGTGTTGCCCGGCCAGTCTTCAGGATCACCCGTTTGTGTGGCCCCATCAGACACGTGGCGGATTCGGTAAACTCCGCCGCGACTGCCGCGACCGCCGATGCTGATGTAAAGGCTACCGTCCGGGCCGACGGCAGCGTCGGTTGGGGCGAAGCCGAACTGCCCGACGCCGGTCATGAACTCTTCGGTAGTTGCTTTGAATGCGGCTCCTTCTTTTTTGAGCTGCAGGTTGAGGACTCGTCCGTACGTCCAGTCGAGGGCGAACAGACTGTCGCGATACTTCCTGGGAAACTGCGAGTGTCGGTAACTGACGACGCCGGTCGGCGAGCCGCGGCCAAACTCCGCCATCACTGGCGGCATGTCCATAAAGTAATCCGGCTGCTTCCAGCTTCGAGTCACCCATCCAGCGTGGGAACCGGGCACTGCCTGGAAAACTCGCGTTGGCCGATACCAAGGCAGGGAAATGTCGCGTTCGCCATCGCTATCGAACGTGAACAGGTCGCCCTGCGAATGGAATGCAAAATCGTAGGCGTTGCGGAGTCCGTGAGCGACAATCTCACCTCCGGTCAGATCGGGCTTGAGTCGAAAGATGACTCCGGCCAGCGGTTGCTTGATCGGTGAGGTCGACTCGGTCACGTATTTGTCGGTGATGCCTGCATAGTTCCCGGCGTTGAGATACCACCAGCCGTCGGGACCTCGCTGGATGGAGTGAACATCGTGCTCGCCGCCCGTCTTGAATTCGAGAAACCGGTCGGGTGGCCCATCGGCTCGCCCGTCACCATTGGCATCACGATAACGAAGCAGCGCACCGTCGCCGGTGCAGAGCAAATCCCGGCCCAGAAAGAACATCCCCTGTGAACCTGTTTTCGGGCCATCGGCAAACGTTTTGGCTGTGTCAGCCGTTCCGTCGCCATCTGTGTCGATAAGAGTTTTTACGTAGCCGGAACCGGCAACCACCACATTTCCGGCGGAGTCGATCGTCATCGAGAAGACGTCATGAGCCAGCTCATCGTCTGCAAACAGGTGTGCCACGAAGCCGGACGGGACGGATACCTCCCCGGCAGAACCTGCATCAACCGCAGGAACGTTCGAGTCCAGACAGGAAAATCCGGCCAGAAGCATGAATAGACCTGGGCAAACGTGTTTTCGCCAGCCGACGGCATATAAGCTTCTGAACATCGCGAGATCCGTCTCGTCTTTGAGAAACGCCGTCAATTCAACCGCAACAATGCAGTTACCGGTCATAAAGTACACCACGAGGAGCTGAACAGCTCGGCGATATAGTAAGCCTTCTTCTCCCGAGGGAGCAATTCCGTACGAGCGGCGGCAATCCGACAGAATTCGCGAACTCGAAACAGTTTGAAAACTTATGTCCCACCAAAAGCAACGTCCCCGAGCAATCGCATTCCTCTACGAAAATTCGATGTTCCTCATTGTGGGAGCCGTCGCGGCACTGATTTGGGCCAACGTCGCTCCGGATTCGTACCACCACTTCGTTCACTTGGATCTGACTGGTGGTGACAACCATCACGCGGCTCCGGTTCATGATGACATAGAGGATGGTGAGTCTCACAATGCTTCAGAAGGAACGGTTGCCGCCACTGAGGATACTCCGTCCGATGACTCGGACGACACGGTGGCCGCGACCGACGAAATTGGCGAAGACGCACCAACGGACGAGCAGCACGGCATCACGCTGCACTTTCTGATCAACGACATTCTGATGGCAATCTTCTTTGCCATTGCTGGCAAGGAAGTCTGGGAGGCGATGCTTCCAGGCGGAGCGTTGTCTGACCCTAGAAAAGCCGCGACACCTCTGCTGGCGACGGTTGGAGGAGTGGCAGGTCCTGCCCTGATTTATCTTGCCGGTGTCGCTCTTTCCGGCCAGACTGAGCTGACGAACGGGTGGGCGGTCCCCTGTGCGACGGATATTGCTTTCAGCTATCTGGTCGCTCGCATGATATTCGGGCAAGGACATCCTGCCATCGCGTTCCTTCTTCTACTCGCGATTGCTGATGACGCGGCTGGCCTGGTGATTCTCGCGGTGTTTTATCCAGCGAAACCACTGGTGCTTGGCTGGCTCGGCCTGGCATTGGCTGGGATAGTAACAGGCAAAGTGTTTCAGAAACTGAAACTGCAAAGCTTCTGGTGGTACCTGCTGATTCCTGGTGTGGCGAGCTGGTTTGCTTTCTTTAAGGCCGGCATTCATCCAGCACTTGGCCTGCTCCCGATCATTCCGATCATGCCTCATGCCAAATCCGACCTCGGTATCTTCGCCCACGAAGAACTCAAACGAGACGACACACTTAACGCTTTCGAGCACTGGTGGAAAGACAAAGTTGAATTGATCCTGGGTCTGTTCGGTCTGGTTAATGCAGGAGTCGCATTCTCAGCCGTTGGAACCGGGACATGGCTCGTACTTGGCGCGTTAGTTGTTGGTAAGCCCGTTGGCATCCTGCTCATGACGTGGATTGCCTGCAGAATCTTCGGTCTGAAGATGCCGGAAGGTATGAACTACTCACATGTCGTAACGCTGGGCATGATTGCAGCAATTGGATTCACGGTTGCTCTCTTCGTGTCAACCGCCGCGTTCCCACCAGGCTCCGCGTTGGACTCGGTCAAAATGGGAGCCCTCGGAAGCTTCGGAGCCGCCGGGCTTTCCTTCCTGGTTGCGAAACTGGTTGGTATTAAGAATTCAAACGGCAACGGCAAGACTCCGGAAACGGTCGCTCAGACCGCGTGAATCTGGACGACGAAATAAGAATAATGAAAGCCCTCGGTTGCACTGCAATCGAGGGCTTTTTCATTTGGGCACGCGAGACTATTAAGAGTTTGTGATCAACACTCTCCCAACGTGAAAATGAAAACTCGAATCAGGCTTCGCCGAGTTGCTTGCGGAAACGTCTAAGCACCCGACTTTTTGACTGACGCAAGACTGATGTAGTCACAACATTTTCGGTAGCGATCAAGTCGGTTGAGTGGCCAGGGACGGGCACTCGCCAGAACAGGTCCCAGGTGCGGTTATGAATTCGACTTGGATCTGGTCGCGAGCTCGGCGCAGGAGCGCTGACGCTGCGTTAGATGCGGCAGGTTCATGAAGCAGGATGGTATCAGCGGGGGCGTAAATCTGAGTCAGGGCTGTCGACCCGCACGGGGCGAGGACTCCGCCGCTTCGTTTTCAGTAGCACGAGACGATACGACGGCGGACGACAGTACAACCAGCCTCGAAAAGTAGCGTTGGAAACGTTTCACGCCCTGGAACGCCCCTGATTCGGCGAAGAAACCGCTTAAGAAGTGAATTACATCAATCGGACAGCCATGCCTGATTGATTGATCGCTGGTCAACAGCGTGGCTATCAGTGAAAGTCTTCCGAGAGTTGCAACGCGAACAACTGTGTGGAACAGTCAGTCGTGATCTCCAGAGACTTCTATCGTGAACGCTTTCCCGAAACCAGAACGCACCGTAACGCATGGATCAGGCTGGTCGGCTCGTACGATCATCGTCCTGTTCGCGTGTTTGAATAGTGGCGAGCCATTAGCGGTCGTTGCTGAAACTCCCGCAGTTCCGACCGTCCAGTACAACCGCGACGTGCGGCCGATTCTTGCTGACAAGTGTTTCCATTGCCACGGGCCTGACGCTGCGGCTCGGCAGGCGGACTTGCGATTGGATGAACGGGTTTCTTCGACGGCGGATCGAGACGGACATCGAGCGATCGTTCCTGGCGAACCGATGAGCAGCGAATTGAATCGGCGTTTATTGACAAAGGATGACGACGAGCGGATGCCGCCGCCTGATTCTGGCGCTGCGTTAACTGCTGAAGAGATCGACATCCTGCGTCGATGGATTCAGGACGGCGCGGAATATCAAACTCACTGGTCATTCATTTCTCCTAAACGGCCCGCGTTGCCAAAGGTCGCTGATCCGTCCTGGCCGAAGAATTCGATCGATCATTTTGTGATGACAAGACTCGATCAGCAGCAGAAGAAGCCTTCGACCGAAGCTGACTCGGCAATATTGATCCGTCGCGTGTCGCTCGACCTGACCGGCCTGCCGCCGACGACCGAAGAAATTATCGACTTCGAGAAAGCATTCGAACACACCCCGGTGGCGGCGTATTCCAAGCTGATCGATCGACTGCTCAAGTCACCACGCTACGGTGAACACATGGCCGTCGGCTGGCTGGACGCCGCCCGCTATGCAGACACGAATGGCTACTTCACCGACAACGATCGGACGATGTGGCCGTGGCGTGACTGGGTCATCAATGCGTTTAACAAAAACATGCCATTCGACCAGTTCACGATTGAGCAACTGGCTGGAGACCTGTTGCCCAACGCGACAATCGATCAGAAAATCGCAACAGGTTTTAACCGCAACCACATGGTCAACAACGAAACCGGCATCATCGAAGAAGAATTCCGCGTCGAGTACGTCGTCGACCGAGCCGACACCACGGCCACGGTCTGGATGGGGCTGACCGTGGGCTGTGCTCGTTGCCACGATCACAAGTACGACCCGATTTCGCAGAAGGATTTTTATCGGTTCTTTGCGTTCTTCAACAACGTGCCCGAACGAGGGCTCAGCGGCAGCGGTGGCAACTCAACACCGACGCTGAAAGTTCCGGCGAAAGAAATTCAGCGTCGTCTTGCAAAGACGCGTCGCGAAGTTGCGTTAGTCGAACAGAAATTTGCTGCCGTTAAGAAACAACTCGACGTTGAGCAGGCTGCCTGGGAAGCAACCGCGATAGACAGTCTTTCTCGCGACGACACAACCGGGCTGGTTTCTCACCTTTCCCTGGACGCTGCTTTTGCGTCAGAAGCAACGACTGGTTCCGTCGGCATTGCCGCAGGGCTACTCGGCAACGCTGCGAAGCTGAACGGCGACGGGTGTGTCAGTGTTTCCGGCGTTGGCAATTTCGATCACGACGACGCGTTTTCAGTTGGGGCGTGGGTGCGAGCAGAAAGTGCCGGGTGCGTCGTCTCGAAGATGGACGACGCCAACGAGATGCGAGGCTTCGATATCACGCTTCGAAAAGGAAAGGCGATCGTCAACCTGGTTCACGGTTGGAACCGAAATGCGATTCGCGTTGCCACAAAGTCTTCGATCCCGACTCGGCAGTGGCAGCACTTGATGATGGCCTACAACGGGTCAGGCATGGCGAAGGGAGTGACAATCTACGTCGATGGCGTGCCGCAGCTGGTTGAGATGATTCATGACTCGCTGACTGGGACGATTCGGAATTTTGAGCCGCTTCGTATCGGACGTCGGCAGGCAAGTGCATCGCTGAAGGGGCTGGTCGACGATGTACGTATTTACGATCGGCGGCTCAGCGATGCCGAAGTCTCGGAGCTGGTCACCTCGCAGTTGATTCGCGGAGTCCTGTCGAAGCCAGCTGGCAACCGAAGCGAGCCTCTGAAGCGAAAACTGCGAGCGTGGTATATTTCGCACCGCTACGACAGTCCTGCCGCGGAGTTGACCGCCAAGCTGAGCCGTCTTCGCAAAGAAGCAACTTCGTTGGCGAAAAGCGTTCCCACAACGATGGTGATGCAGGAGTCTGCGAAGCCGCGGCCCGCGTTCGTGCTTCTGCGCGGCGAGTATAACCAGCCCGGCGAAAAAGTAGTGGCAGGCTTTCCAGAATTCGTGTCGGGTGATGGCGGTTTGGAAGACGACCTAACGTCAACGCTTAACCGTCTTGACCTGGCAAAGTGGCTGGTCGATCCCGCACATCCGCTTACGGCAAGAGTGACTGTCAATCGGCTCTGGCAGCGGCTGTTTGGAGTCGGCATCGTCAAGACGGTTGATGATTTCGGGACGCAGGGTGAATGGCCAAGCCACCCGCAATTACTGGACTGGCTGGCGGTCGAGCTGGCGGAAAGCGGTTGGGACATCCAGCACATTCTGAAGTTGATCGTCACGTCGGCAACGTATCGGCAGACTTCGAATGCTCTGCCGGAGTCATTTGCCAATGATCCGGAGAACCGATTACTGGCTCGCGGACCTCGCTTTCGCATGAGAGCCGAGATGCTTCGCGACAACGCGCTTGCTATCAGTGGGTTACTTGTAGAGAAAATCGGCGGGCCGTCGGTGAAGCCTTACCAACCGGCTGGACTCTGGACAGCTGTGACGTACGACGGGGATAGCAAGTACACCGCTGATAAAGGCAACTCGCTTTATCGCCGCAGCCTTTACACGTTCTGGAAACGACAATCGCCACCACCAAACATGCTCGTTTTTGATGCTCCGACTCGTGAAACATGCACGGCGCAGCGATCACAGACCAACACACCGCTTCAGGCTCTGGCCTTAATGAACGATCCGACTTTCGTTGAAGCCTCTCGAAAACTCGCCGAAAGAATGATGACATTGCCAGCGGACAGCAGTTCGGACCGTATCACCTTTGTCTTTCGGCTGGCGACAGCACGCAAGCCCACAAGTGATGAGATCCAGATTCTACTCGACGTTTTTGAAGTTCAGAAAGCTGCATTTTTGAAGAGACCGGATGACGCCGTGCGATTACTGGCTGTTGGTGATTCGAAACGTAATCAGTCGCTGGATGCGGCGACTTTGGGTGCCTGGACGACGACTGCCAGCATAATTCTGACTCTGGACGAAACATTCACAAAGCGCTGACTGACTTTGGTTAAGGCAACGCGATGACTCTGCAATTTGAACATTTGATGCTGGAGCGGCGGCAGTTTCTGGGTCACTCGGCAATGGGTGTTGGAACTGCTGCTCTGGCCTCGTTGTTGAATCCTGAACTGCGGGCCGAATCTCCTGAGACTGAATCGCGAGCGAAACGGGTTATCTATCTGTTTATGCACGGTGGTCCTTCTCAAATGGACCTGTTCGATCAAAAACCGCATTTGTCGAAACTGCAGGGGACCGAACTGCCGGCTTCAGTCCGGATGAATCAGCGGTTGACAGGGATGACTTCCAAACAGAAGTCGTTTCCAGTGGCTTCGTCGGTCTTCAAGTTTCGCCGTCATGGACAGTCCGGCGCGTCGCTGAGTGAACTGCTGCCGCATCTCGGCGAAGTGGCAGACGATGTCTGTCTAATCAAGTCAATGCACACCGAAGCGATCAACCACGATCCAGCAGTAACGTATCTGCAGACCGGTCATCAGCTACCAGGTCGACCGAGTCTCGGATCATGGGCAAGCTACGGTCTGGGTAGTGAGAATCAGAATCTGCCGGCATTTGTCGTCTTACTTTCTCGAGGCAGCGCGGCGAGGCCAGACGATCCTCTACACAGTCGGTTGTGGGGTTCCGCGTTCCTGCCGTCCAATCATCAGGGAGTGAGTTTTCGATCGTCGGGTGATCCGGCATTGTACCTTTCGAATCCGCCAGGAATTGATGCGGCGACGCGCCGACGAATGCTGGACGGTCTCGCTCAGCTCAATCGAAAACAGTTTGCAGTCGCTGGCGATCCAGAGATCAACACTCGGATTGCACAGTTCGAACTTGCCAATCGGATGCAGACGTCGGTGCCGGAGTTGACGGACCTCAGCGGGGAGACGAAAGAGACGTTCGACATGTACGGGGTCGATGCTCGCCGGCCGGGGACATTTGCGGCGAACTGCCTGCAGGCTCGGCGGATGGCTGAGCGCGGAGTGCGGTTTATTCAGCTCTACCATCGAGGGTGGGATCAGCATTACAACCTGCCGAGCGACCTGCGGCTGCAGTGTCGGGACGTTGATCAGCCGAGCGCGGCGTTGATCAAAGATCTCAAGCAACGAGGTCTGCTGGAAGACACCCTGATCGTGTGGGGCGGCGAGTTTGGTCGCACGATCTACAGCCAGGGCAAACTCGAAACCAATAACTACGGTCGTGATCATCATGGTCGATGCTTCACGATGTGGCTGGCCGGAGGCGGCATCAAACCGGGCATCACGTTCGGCGAGACCGACAACTTCTCATACAACGTCGCCAGCAACCCTGTCCACGTTCACGACCTGAACGCGACGATCCTGCATTGCCTGGGCGTTGATCACAAAAAGTTGACGTTCAAATTCAAAGGCCGTCAGTACCGTCTGACCGATGTCCACGGAAACGTGGTCCACGATGTCCTGGCCTGATGCCGATTTTGTCTGCGAACGAAAAAACGACGCCCTGAAAAAGTCCAGGACGTCGTCATGTCACTGTGGATTGTCACGCCGGAGAAATATGACTCCGTTGTAACGACCTATGGTGCGGCTGTGAACGACTAGCCGAGTAGTGAGAGAACCTGCTGTGGTTGCTGGTTCGCGATTGACAGAACCGAGATACCTGCCTGGCTCAGAATCTGAGACTTGGTCAGGTTGGCGGTTTCGGTAGCGAAGTCCGTGTCGACGATCTGGCTTCGTGCTTCGGAGATGTTCTCCAAAGCGACGCCCAGTGCCGCGACGTTGGTTTCAATGACATTCTTCTGAATGGCTCCCAGCCGTCCTCGGACAGTTGTGACTCGGTCCAGAGCTTGCTCAACAATGTCAACCAGAGCGCTACCCTGAACACTCGGTCCAACATCCAGCAGGCTCTTCCCGCCACCAGTACCGAGTTCGGAAAGTCTGCCGCTCAGGCCACCGAGTCGAGCGGTATTAACCGCTTCGATACCGATGCCGACCTGACCGCTGGCTGAAACTTCTTCACCAATCTGGAAGTTAGCACCACCACCCGTCACCGCGAACGATGTCGTGTTGCCGTCCGTGTTGGCGGCTGAATCAAACGTCAAGCTGACGTCGAGTGTCGCCGTCTTCAACGACGCTTGCAGGCCATCACCATATGCTCGTGAACCATTGATGGTGGCGATGACGTCCGTACCTTCGTCTCGACTGACAGCGGTGCTCGATGCATCGAGCGTTTCGAAGACACCGCTGAGCACGTTGACTTCAGTGAATGCTGATGAGCCGAAGTCTGTACTTGTCACAGTCAGCGTTTCAACGGTCTTGCCTGTACTAACCGCTCCTGGTGCATCGCCAGCTACAAATATGTCGCCCGTATCGGTCGCCGTTGCGCTGATTAAGGCACTCGCTTCTGTGCTGGCGACGACGGCAGCCGCAATGTCGTCTGCCGTTGCGGCAGCGGCACCTGCACCGTCTGTTCCAAGTTCAATC
>CALGTK010000088.1 GCA_937904325.1 uncultured Planctomyces sp. | reverse complement strand
AATCCTTACGAACTGGCGACGCGACTGTCGTACTTCATCTGGGCGAGCATGCCGGATGAGGAACTGCTTGAGCTGGCAGGCTCTGGCGAACTTCTGCAACGAGAAGTCCTGGTGTCACAGGTTCAGCGGATGCGGCAGAATCTGAAGTTCGAAAGATTTGCGAAGCACTTCAGCAGCCAGTGGCTGGGACTCTCCGCGATCGATCATGTCGCTGTCAGTCCGTCTGCTCATCCGAAATTCTCTGACGAGATTCGAGAAGACCTAAAACAGGAATCGTTAGTCTTTGCTTCGCATGTCTTCACCGAAGATTTGAGCTGCCGGAATTTCATCAATTCCGATTTTGCAATGTTGAATCAGGTAGTGGCTGCGCACTACGGGATCGAAGGAGTGCATGGTGCGCACTTCCGGCCAGTGCCGATCACGCCGGAGCAGCATCGCGGTGGTGTTTTGACGCAGGGAAGCGTTTCGATCATTGGTAGTGACGGCACTGATTCGAATCCAATCTACCGCGGAGTCTGGCTTCGGAAACGCCTCTTTGCCGATCCACCTCCTCCGCCACCGCCAGGAGCACCACCTTTGGATAAGTCTGATCCGAAACTTAGCAGTTTGACTTTGAAAGAGCAGATTGAGTTGCATCGTGAAGCCCCGGCTTGCGCTCGGTGTCACGACAGGATCGATCCGTGGGGAGTTGCCTTCGAAAATTACGATGCGACCGGCCGCTGGCGGACGACACTACCCAAGAGCAGTAAGGGCGAGGCGGTAGTCATTGACGCCACGAGCACTCTGCCCGACGGCACAACCGTTAATGGATTGAGCGAACTGCAGGATTACCTTGTCAGGAACCGATCGACTGAACTGGCCCTCGCGTTGTCTCGTCGGACTGCCAGTTACGCTTTGGGGCGTCAGCTTGAGTTTTCCGATATGGAAATGGTCAACAGGATTGCTCGACGTTTCGAAGATAATGACTTTCGAGTAAGTTCGATGATCGAAGGGATTGTGCTGAGCCCTGCGTTTTTGACAAAGTAGGGTGTGCACCGCCCACCAGAGATTGAACGCGGCTCTTCATGCAGGGTGGGTAGTGCTGTTCCCTGCTGTTCCGTTGACGCTGTAAATTGAATCCATAACGAATTGCGAAAGACAAGAAAGTATTTTCAATGCCGGCTAACAAATCGTGGCATCTGAACCGTCGAGACGTTTTACGAGGAACCGGTGGGATCGCTCTTGGTTTGCCTTTTCTGGAAGGAATGTCGACAGGGAGTGACGCGAAATCGGAAACAGATCTGCCGAAACGCGTCTGCTGCATGTTTTTCCCTAACGGCGTCGCATTGCCGCCGAAATCGAATGAGCACCACGACGACTGGCATTGGTTCCCGGATGGCGAAGGCAGCGACTACACACTGAATAAGTCGACGGCGTCGTTCGAGAAACATCGCGGGGACATCACATTTCTTTCAGGGCTGTCTCATCCGACTGGTCGAAAGATGGCGGGGCACGGGGTGTCGGATATCTTCCTGACTGCTGGGCTGGTCGACCCCAACGCCTACAGTAATACCGTGTCGATGGATCAGGTCATTGCCGATCAAATTGGTGAAGACACGAGGCTGAAGTCGTTGGCACTGTCATGTGGCGGCGGAGTCGGAACATCCGGCCGCACGCACACGCTGTCTTTTACGAAGAATGGGCAACCGATCCCCGCTGAAGACAGTATTCGACGCAGTTTTAATCTGATGTTCGGCAAAGATTCGACCAGCCTGAAGGAAGCTCGTCGGGAACTTGTTCTTAAGAAGAGCATGCTGGACCGCGTCCTTGAGGATTCGCGATCACTGAAGAACAAACTGAACTCACGTGATCAGCAGAAGCTTGACGAATATCTGTCGTCGATGCGTGATTATGAGCGGCGGATTCAGCGGATGGAAAGCTGGTTGACGAAACCAAAGGCCGAGGTCGATGAAGCATCAATCAGTCTCGACGCAACCAGGAGCACGATGGAAGACTACGTTCGAGCGACGTATGACCTGATGTTTCATGCGTTCCAGACTGACACTACGCGAGTCATCACTCACATGTTGGGTATCGAAGGCGGCGGTTCAAAAACCGACCATTTTCCAGAAGCACTCGGCTTGCAGAATCACCACTCGTTAAGCCACCGCAAAGGTTGCGACTTCAAAGACTGGGGAGTTTGGGATCAGTTCATGAATCAGAACCTTGCCTACTTCCTCGACCGCTTGAAGAACGCTCAGGAAGGCGACGGCTCAGTCCTGGATCGTACGGTCATCATGTACGGCTGCGGAACCAGTACGACGCACCTGGCCAGGAACTATCCGCTGATACTGGCGGGCGGCGGCAAACTTGGAATCAGCCACGGCCAGTTCCGCAAGTTCGACGAGAACAAGACTTCCCTGTCCAATATGTTCGTTTCAATGATGAACGCCGTCGGCGTCCCGACCAAAAATTTCGGCGACAGCACCGGAGACCTGAACGAGATATTTTACAGCTGATGCCGGCTTGCTCAGGCGTTTGTTTAACAGCCTTCCCAGCCGGTGACACTTGTTATAAGTCGACAAATTGAATCACAAGCGAATCAACCGACCGTTTTGATTGCTCGCCGATCGACTCGGCGGCGTCAGGATGGCTTCAAAGTGCCTGAGAAACAGCCGAAGCGTCGCAGGCTGTGGTTGAATGATGGATCGTGTATTCCTTCATCTTTTACATCGGGACCATGTATTCAACTTCGACTTCAAAATTCAGTTGGACGCATGCTGGTTGACCGGTTCGGATGCTGAAACTGATTGATGAGGTCATCCGGGGGGACTGGCCATTGATGGCTCTCGCAGAACAGCCATTGAATTAGGCCCTGGATCGTTTAATCATCGTGTGCGCCGGACGAAATCTGCCCGGACAATGGTCCGGAACTTACTTGCGAAACATTGCCTGGTCGATGATCTGCGAATCACACAATCGTCATTTTGATTGGTCGGCAGCATTGACATCGTGTCCCGTTTCGGTGAGCATGTTGAGACTGAGTCTCAATTGCTTGCTGTCGTTTTTATTTGCTGCGGCAACTTTTGAAGCTTAAATTATTTGCTGCAAAAGCGGGGCACGGAAGTCACGCTCAGCATGGTTTTGCCCGTATTTCGGATGGGTCTTCCAATGGCCAGAACGCTCTGCGAACTGAAGAAGTTGTTGAAGTCTGACTTCAAGACTTACAAGAAGTTTGTCTGCGACCCGACGCACGTTTGCACCAAATGTGGTCGCACATCGAACGCGAAGAAACTGGTCTGCAAGCCTGAACGCCTGGGTAAATAGTTGAGGCCGGTTTATCGTCTGCCAGCCACTCGCAGGTTCGAAAAATCCATCGCTCGCTGTGTGACGACAGGGGAGCTGACTTTTTGGCCCACAGCCCAGCCCCCTGTTTCCTGAAGGTACCTTACGTAGCTCGTGCGTTCACGTGCCGTTTTCAGGTATTTACGTTCTGCGGTGACTCGTTGCTGCGGTCAGAGTGCGGTGCCGCAAACTGACACCACGATGCGGTTGATAACGGTCTCTGCCTGCTGGCATAGTTCGGGCTGACGCCGAAGTCCAGACGCAGGCAGGCTGCGGGTGATCCGGAAGAGTCTGATTCGAGCATTCACAACATCTGTGACACTCTTGCCGCAGCCCCGAGGGATACATCAGTTCTGGTAATTGCCGGAACCTCTCTGAGCCCCGAAAGGGGCCTGAATCGATTGACCGACACACCCATCGCTGGAAATGTCATGCTTTTTGATGTTTCGAAGTCTGTGGCTGATTCGGGCAGCAGTTGTTCTGCTTCAGGGTAGGTGATAATTTATACGTTACGCGTCCGGTCAAACTTTGACGAGGTTTCGTTTCTCAGTCAGTTTGAGTTTCTGGCCGGCTTGAGTTCCCACCGCGATGTCCCACCTTGAATGCGTTCTGGTAGTGTTGTCTTTGCCAATGTTTACTGCATTGGTTTTCGAGCTGTGCGCAGAATGTCCAAATTTCTGCTGCAGATCTACAAGACTTCGACTTCCATTGTGAAGACAGTATTCCCTTCTGTTTCTGTTTCACGAACCCGGTTTGCCGGGAATGATGATTTCATTCGACGACAATAATTGTCGTGAGATGTGTGCAGGCAATTGATAGTTACACTGGTCGAATTCCACTGCTTGCATGTTTGATTGGAATTTACCGCTCTTTCGAACTCGATACGGGTAACGAAATGAAATCGACGTTCAGTTGTTCGCTCTCGATGTGCATTTTTCTGTCGTTTGGCCTGGCTGTGTCGGCCGATGAAAAGCCGGCAGGCGTGCTGCCTGACGTCAGCTTTTACAAAGACATCCGGCCAATTCTTCAAGCGAATTGCCAGGGGTGTCACCAGCCGGCTAAAGCGAAGTCGGCGGGCGAGTACGTCATGACGTCGTACGATCTTCTGGTCAAAGCCGGCGAAAGTGAAGAGGCTCCGGTTGTGGCCGGGAAGCCGGACGATAGTTACCTCGTTCAGTTGATCACGTCGAAAGATGGCAAGGCAGAGATGCCTCGCGGCAAGAAGCCGTTGCACAAGGCCGAGATCGACTTAATCCGAAAGTGGATTACTCAAGGAGCGAAGAACGACACGCCGGAAAACGCCGAAGTCCGATACGACGTGGATCATCCGCCGGTCTATACACTGCCTCCGGTTATTACGTCGTTAGACTATTCAGCGGACGGAAAACTGATCGCTGTCGCAGGGTACAACGAAGTTCTGATTCACAAAGCGGACGGTTCGGAACTCGTTGCGCGACTGATTGGGCTTTCCGAACGGATTGAGTCTGTCCGATTTTCGCCGGACGGTGCGCGGCTGGCGGTCGCTGGTGGCAAGCCGGGACGGATGGGAGAAATCCAGGTCTGGGACGTTGCGAAGCGAGAGTTGCTGCTTTCTCACACCGAGACGTACGACACGCTCTACGGGGCCAGCTGGTCACCCGACGGGACTCGCATTGCTTTTGGATGTTCTGACAACACCGTGCGAGCCATCAAGGCCGACAGCGGTGAGCAGGTTCTCTTCAATGGTGCCCACAACGGCTGGGCGTTGGACACTGTCTGGAATCCTTCCGGCGACCATGTAATTTCGGTTGGCCGGGACCGAACGGCTAAGCTTACGGAAGTTGCTACGCAACGATTCATTGACAACGTAACGTCGATCACGCCGGGAGCTTTAAAGGGGGGAGTCGCGACGGTTGATACTCATCCGAAGCGCGACGAGATCATCATTGGCGGTGCTGACGGAGTTCCCAAGTTGTTCCGGATTTTCCGCATTACCAAACGTGTGATCGGTGACAACGCCAATCTGATTCGAGAGCTTGCTCCGCTGCGGGGAGTCGTTTTCAGCGTTGATTACTCGGAGGATGGGAGACGAGCCGTTGCTGGAAGCAGCCTCGACGGCAAAGGCGATATTATTGTCTACGACACAGATATAGACACGGCAGCTCCGGAAGATATCAAGAAGATTCTGGCCAAGCGGGTCCAGAAACAGTCTGCGAAAGAGAAAAAGGATGTTGCTGCCTATCAGAAGAAGTCGCTGCCTGTGATTGCCAGAATTCCCGTCGAGGATGCTGGTATTTACGCGGTGCGATTTTCTCCTGATGGCAAGCAGGTTGTTGCCGGGGGGTCGAACGGAAAAATCCGAATATACGAGACCGAGTCCGGCAAGCTGGTCAAGGAATTCCTGTCAGTACCGCTCAGCAATGCAGGCGACGCTGGCGTTGCAGACGCGACTGTCGCTGCGCATCCCACGGACGCGAACAGCGCACCGATCGAGCAGCTTTCTGCTGATCAGAAGCTTGTTTCGATTGTGGCATCACCGAAGTCGATTGAGCTTTCGGCAGCCTTTGAAAAGAACCAGCTCGTCCTCACGGGACGACTTGCCAATGGCACTACTGTTGACGTCACCAGAATGGTGAAGTTCACCGTCGCGCAGCCGAACATTGTCTCAGTTTCAGGCAGCGGACTCGTTCGAGTGCTTGGAAAAGGCCAGACGAAACTGTCAGCCAGTGTCGGTGGACAGAGCGTTGAGATTCCCGTCAACGTGGTATCGTCGGAAATCGCTCCGACGGACTACATCCGTGACGTGACTCCCGTGCTGTCAAAACTTGGTTGTAACCAGGGGACCTGCCATGGTTCGAAGGATGGCAAGAACGGATTCAAACTCTCGCTGCGAGGGTATGATCCTATTTATGACACGCGGGCGTTTACCGACGAGCTGGCATCGCGACGGGCAAATATCGCCGCTCCTGAGAACAGCCTGATGCTACTTAAAGCGACCGGAGCTGTTCCGCATCTTGGTGGCCAGGTGACGAAACCGGGTGAGCCTTACTACGAGATTATTCGCCGCTGGATTGGCGGAGGGGCAAAGCTTGATCTGACGGCCGCTCGCGTTGAATCGATTTCGATCGAGCCATCCATGCCCGTCGTACAGCAGCTCGGCGCGAAGCAGCAAATGCGGATCCTCGCAAAGTACACCGACGGAACTGTTCGAGATGTTACGGCTGAGTCATTCATCGTGAGTAGCAACACGGACGTCGCTCAGGCGAGTGACAGCGGTCTGATTACCACCGAACGACGCGGTGAGTCCGCAATTCTCGCTCGGTTTGAAGGCAAGTATGCCGCGACGACGCTGACAGCGATGGGAAATCGAGAAGGATTCGCCTGGGTTGATCCGGGAAAATGGAATTTTATCGATGGTCACGTGGCCAATAAACTGAAGCGAATGAAGATTGTCCAGTCGGGGCTTTGTACGGATGAGGAATTCATCCGGCGGGTCCATCTGGATTTGACGGGCCTGCCCCCGACCGCAGATCAGGTTAGAGCTTTTGTGAACGACAAGGCAGATTTAAAGGCGAAACGGTACGGTTTGATCGAAGCTTTGATTGGTACTGACGACTTCGTCGATCACTGGACGAACAAATGGGCGGACCTTTTGCAGGTCAATCGAAAATTTCTGGCTCCGCAAGGAGCGACTGCATTTCGCAGTTGGATTCGCACGGAAATCGCAGCCAACACTCCGTACGACCAGTTCGCTCGCAAAGTGCTGACTTCAGAAGGTTCGAACAAAGAAAACCCGGCGGCGTCATACTTCAAGATCCTGCGAACACCGCAGGACACGATGGAAAATACGACTCATCTATGGCTGGGCATCAGATTTAACTGCAACAAGTGCCACGACCATCCATTCGAAAAATGGACTCAGGACCAGTACTACGAAACGGCGGCGTTTTTTGCTCAGTTCGGTCTGAAGGCTGATCCGGCTTCCGGGAAATCGCGAATTGGTGGGACGGCCGTCGAAGGTGCCAAGCCATTGTACGAAGTCGTCTATGACAAGCCGGACGGCGACATCACACACGATCGAACAGGTGTGGTGACAGCTCCGCAGTTTCCATTCGAATGCGACTTTGAGGCCCCCGAGAAAGCAACTCGTCGGCAGCAGCTTGCCGCCTGGATCAGTTCCCCGAACAACCCGTACTTCGCAAGAAGTTATGTAAACCGAGTCTGGGGTTATCTGACGGGCGTTGGGCTGATCGAGCCGTTGGACGATATTCGAGCTGGCAATCCGCCAAGTAACCCGGAACTGCTGGACGAACTCACGCAGAAGTTTATCGACAGTGGTTTCAACGTTCGAGAGTTGATGCGCAGCATTTGCCAGTCGCGGACCTATCAATTGTCGATCGCTACCAACAAGTGGAACTCTGACGACCACACGAACTACTCGCACGCAACTCCGAAGCGACTCACGGCGGAAGTTCTGTACGACGCTATTCATCGCGTAACGGGTTCATCGCCAGCGATCCCAGGCGTTCCTGCCGGTACGCGAGCGGCACAGCTTCCCGACGTGGGCGTGAAAATTCCAGACGGCTTCCTGACTAACTTCGGTCGACCTGCGCGTGAAAGCGCGTGTGAATGTGAACGTTCGGCCGGAGTCTCACTCGGCCCGATTATGGCGCTGGTCAGTGGGCCGACGCTGGGGACGGCACTGGCTGATCCGAAGAACGAGTTGACGAAACTGGTTGCGGCGCAGGCAGATGATCAGAAGCTGATCGGCGAAGTGTTTCTGCGGATACTGAATCGAAATGCCAGCAAGGAAGAAATTGATTCAGTGGTCGCCGCGATGAAGTCGATCGCTAACGATCACTTAGATCTGAACGAGGAACTGGCTCAGCGTGAAACCTGGTGGAAGGCCGAGAAACCAAAACGCGAACGTCAGCGTGAGAATGATATCGGACGTGCGAAGGCTGACCTGGAAGGCTACCAGAAGAAGATCGCTCCGATGCTCGCCGAGTTGGGGAAGCAGCGTGACGCGAAGATCAAAGTTGCCGAGGCTAACCTCGCAAAATACCGTGAAGCACTCCCTCAGGCTGCTTCCAAACGGCTGACGCAAGGCGGAGATGTCGAGTGGCATTTGCTGGAAGCTTCGACGCTGGCGGCTGTCAAAGGCGTGACACTCGAACGTCTTGACGATCGGTCAATTCAAGCAGCTGGTTCTGCTGACAAGGGAACTTACACCATCACTGTCAAAACGACGCTGACCGGGATTTCCGGATTCCGTGTGGAAGCAATGCCTTACATGAAAGAGAAAGGTGTCGGTCCGGGACTTCCCGAGAATGGCAACTTCGTCGTGACCGAATTCGAGGTCCATGCAGGGCCAAAAGACAAGCCCAAGGAGATGAAAAAAATCGCTCTTCAGAATGCAAAGGCGCCATTTCTGCAGCCTGGTTTCAATATCGGCCTGACGACGGATGGTAACGCCGGAAACCAGAATGGCTGGGCGATTGCAAATGCACTTGGAGTTGTTCACTGGGCGACGTGGGAAACAAAGGAACCAGTTGGCTCGGCTGAAGGTACAATGTTCAAATTCGTTATTCATCAGAATCACGCTGCGAAGCAGCATTTGCTTGGGCGTTTCCGAATCTCAGCGACGACGAAGAAATCGCCTGGCTTGAGTCTTCCAGAAAGCTTGAAAGCAATTTCGCTGGTCGACGAGAAGGTGCGGACTGAAACTCAGAAGACGACGCTCATGACCTGGTATGAAAAAATCGACAAAGGCTTGCCGGATCGCAACAATGCATTGGCAACGGCTCGTCAACCAGTTCCGGAAGATAAGGGCGTCACTCAGCGGAAGTCGGTGGTGGCTGCCGTGAGTAAGGCCGTTTCGGATGATCCTCAACTGCTTCGGCTTCGGACGGATGCTGGGTACAGTGAGAAACAGGCTGCGGCAGTTCGTCTGACAACCGTGCAGGATTTGGCGTGGGCGTTGATTAATACTCCGGAATTCCTGTTCAATCATTAGGTCTGTGCGACGATGATAAGCGGGTTCGATCTGACTGCAGCCGATCAAGAACTCTTAATGACGAAGCAATCGGTAATCGATAGCGAATAATTCAGTTTCTACGGACAAGGCCATTCATCAAGGAGTTTTGGACATGTGGCGAATCGCAGGCGAACCCGGTAGAGATCTTTGCGATAATCACCTCGGCGTTTCGCGACGGGATGTGTTGAGGGTTGGTGGCTCCGGCATGCTCGGATTGACACTCGGCGGAGCCATGCAGTTGCAGGCTGACGCTGCCGAATCACAGTCTGGAGGCGGTCCTGGTTGGAACAAAGCCAAGCACATCATTATGTGCTATCTTCAAGGTGGTCCATCTCACCTCGACCTGTGGGATCCGAAGACTGACGTTCCCGACAATGTGAAGAGCGTTTTCAAACCGATTGCCACAAAGGTGCCCGGCGCGCAGTTTACCGAGATCCTGCCGAAGCTGGCACAGGTCAATGACCGATTCACGATGATCCGTTCGATGA
>CALGTK010000087.1 GCA_937904325.1 uncultured Planctomyces sp. | reverse complement strand
TGCATTCACGACGTCGACTGTTCCGTATCCAGTAGCTGCCGCCGCAGTCAGCGCCGGTTCTGGCAAGGATGGCTTTGTCAGAGTTTTTGATGGTAGAAGTCTTCGCGGTTGGACGGGCGATCTGAAGCACTGGTCTGTCAAAGATGGAGCGCTGACAGGAATCACTGATGGTTCTCTGAAGATGAATCGGTTTCTTACCTGGAAACATTCGACTGTGAGAAATTTTGACCTGCGAGTCAAAGTGAAAGTAACTGCAGGTGGCAACAGCGGCATCCAGTATCGAGGCACTTCGCGGCCGGATATCGGGCTGGACATTGTGACCGGTTATCAGTGCGATGTCGTAGCAGCTAATCCGAATTACAACGGCATGCTCTATGAGGAAAAGGGGAGACGGATCCTGTCGCACACGGGTGAAAAAGTAATCGTTGATGCCACAGGGCAACCGTGGGTCGTTAGCAAGATGCCAGTCAAAGAGTTTGCGGCAGGAGAGTGGCATGATTACCGCGTACTGGTCGAGGGGAATCATCATCAGCACTGGATTGATGGGCACATGACCGCGGACTTGATCGATTTCGACGAAAAGGGCAGGGCACTGGAAGGAGTCCTTGCTGTGCAGGTTCATGTTGGCCCGGCAATGAAAATTCAATACAAGGATTTCAGAATCAAACATCTGGCGGATGAACTGCCGCTGCTGAAACAGTCAGATCACCCGATTCCTGACGGCGCTCTCGGAGTCCGCCCACAGGGACGTCTCCCCAAAAACTGGATGCCGCCTGTCTTCGGCAAGAGATAAGTGGCTGCCGCATGCTGAACCGTTCAGCCAGGTCGATGGCCGTTCGTTTCTGTAGCAAACCCGCTGGAGAGTGATTCGTAGAATATGCTCAACCAGCTTTGTCGTTTGTGCCGGATTCATTGTTGCTGCGAGCATTCAATGTCGTGAAAATCGCTTTTTATGCTCGTCAGTTAACTGTGGGTGAAATCGTCATTCTAACTACTTCGTGGCTGCGTCGAACGATGCCATACAGCGTGGGCGGCTTGCCATTGTCCCAGGCAATTCCCTGGCCGGCGATTGGTGCTTTGATGGTCGCCTCGTGGATCAGTTCGCCCGGTTTCTGTCCGACTGCAAGAACGTAGAGTTCGGCATGATCGTGGCCTGTCACGAATAGACGCCCTTGCGGGCCGAATGCACCACCGGAGTTACTGTTGGGCAAAAACCGCTGGATGACGGATTCCGGAAAAGTCCAGACACCAGTGTTTTGCCAATCGTCGTTGTACCTGACCAGCCTGGTCTTGCGGACGTCCGCCTTACCGTAGAATGCAAAAACGATCCACCAGCCTCCGCGATGCCGATCAATCCAGTTGATCGCACCCTCCGTTTCGGGGAACTCTTTTCGTTCGAGGTGTTGCAGTGTCGCTGCTTCAAAAACCTCGACTGTGTTTCTGAGCGGCTTCTTCGGCCAGTTCGAGTTCGCGCAATACAATCGGCCATTCAGGACGATGCCGCTATTCAGATGCTTGACTGGAGACTCTGCTGGAGCAGTCCACCTGACTATGGCTTTCGGTTTCGATTCAGTGGTTTCCTTCGCGTAACGGGCAATGGTGCGATTTGAAATTGCGTAAAACGATCGCAAATCAACCGCGACGGCCTGGTGAGCTTCTGGCACCGAGAAACTCTTTATTTTGAGGAATCCATTCAATGATCTCTCATCGGCGGACGCCGTTAACGCAAAAGATAGCGTTACAAGCAGTGCAATAGATCGTGGCATCGTATCAAGCCTTGAAACAGGTGTGGCAGTTTGAACGCGAGCGAGGCAGCCCGTCGTTAAGCCTCAGGAAGGCACTACGTTCGGGTGAGGTGAGTCGCCAGATGTAGAGAGTGTTGAAGCGTATTTTCGATTTTCGTGGGCCGTCAAAGGTTACTCTCAGTCGAACGCGATTCGGCAACTTATCAATCAGCGATTGGCTTCTCCATACGATCGGTATCTGAAATCCGTTCTTTGGAACTATGGCAGTATGCCTGCCCGAATACCTCGGCAGCGAATTCATCTCATGGTCAAGCAGTTCGCTCTTCAGTGTTGCCGATTCATTGAGTCCGTCAGTGTTCTGGAAGAAATGGCGAGGTGTCGCGGCGTCGATTGTCAGTGGTCGCGTCATTAAACTACTGACCGTTTTCTTCATTTGATAGTCATCTTTACCTGCGCTCGCTGAGTCGTCGAATGTGCCGGCGAACCGGCCACGTGGGAGTGTTGCCAGCCTCCTTCGCCTCGCGGTGGCGGGCTTTACCACACTCGCAGATCTCTGCATACGGCGGCCGAATTTCACATCGCGGTGTTGGTAGTGGTGACCTGGCTGTGGCACGGCAGTTTTGTTTCTTTGCGAAACTGATTCGCGCAGCATCGGCCTACTCTCGAAGATTAGCGGGCAAAGAGCCGTTGCCGGTTCGTGTGCCGTTGATCAGCCACGAGAGATTAAATCGGGCGACTTGTGATCCCCCTTTTGGCCCGCCTTCGAAGTGCAGGTAGATTGTTCCTTCACTCGGCGTACCTGGTCGACCAGCAGTCAACGACGAATACGCACTCGGCCCTTCATAGACCAGACGTTTGACCGGCCATGTCTTTCCACCATCAAAGCTGGTCCAGACAGTGCCGCGTTCCCGTTTCGCGTTGGCTGTATCGATGTTGCTGAAGACGAGGATGTCCTTGCCAGCAACAGGCAATCGAACGAGACCACCCATGCAACCATACGATCGATGCTGGTGACCGTCCGGCAGAACGTCGACGATCTGCCAGTCCTTCCATGTTTGACCATCGTCGTGACTGATCGCGCTTCGCCGTCGTGTGTTCTCAGGCCGCTCCTGCCAGTGAACTCGCGAGTTGTAATACAGTCGGCCGTCAGACAATTCAGCAATGGTCGCTTCGCCCGTTCCGTTCTCGGGAAAAGGGTCGCTGGTTTGCCATGTCCTGCCGCCGTCGTCGCTGTAGATCGCGTTGGTGTAGTGGTTCGGCCATTCTGACCGATCATTCTTCTTTCCGTAATATCGCGAGGGGCGAATCAGACGCCCCTTGTGCTTTCCGTGTCTCAGTGTGATGCCGTGCTCGTTCATGTGCATCGAAGGAAGATTTCCGTTTGAATCAGGATGGATCGTCACCTTTTCCGGAATCCACGTTCGACCGTCATCCTTGCTTCGATAGACGGTCAACGGTGCCGGCGGATGTTTGTCTTCGACAAAGGCCAGAATATCGCCAGTCGTTTCGTCGACTGTTGTCCCGCCGCCCTGAAAACCCGGCTTCGCGATGACGATTTCGTCGCCCCATGTGTTGCCACCGTCTTCGCTGCGTCGCGCGCGGATGCTGTTGTTTCCCCACGTGACAATGACCGTCCCTTTCAGAGTCACCACGATGTTGGGGAACCGCTCGTTGCGAAATACCTGCTGCATTTCCATGCGAGGCTCGCCGATGAACGACTGCAACGAACCCTCCCGTTTTCCATCGTTGCCAGCGACTCCGCCCGGAAGACATGTCAGTCCGACTCCGACCAGAAACAGAGCGATTGAATTTTTATTCATGTCGTGGTTCCTTGATGACTTTGGCAGTTGGGAGCGGCTCCGATTTTTCCTTGAGCCTTCATCTCCTGAGAGAGTTGTTTCTGATAAGCGGCGTGAGCGTCAGTATCGACGCGGGCTCGCTCACTGTAATACACAAATCCGAGTGCTCGCCGTGAGCGCTCGACAGAGATGTTTCCATCCGCTCGATGGATCGTCATCGCGTCGTGCACAAGCAGGTCGCCTGCGTCCGCCCGGACAGCAATCTCGAATTTGGAGTCTTCCTGCGACGGGTAGTCGGTGATTCCCTGGCTGAATCCCAGCGTTTGAGTTCTCGCGTGCGGACGCATGCCTCGCAGGTGTGATCCCTTGACGTATCTCACGCAGCCGTTCTCTTCATCGACATTGTCCAGAGCGAACCACATCGTGATGGCTTCGCATGGGTCAAGCATGAAATAGTAACCGTCCTGATGTGGAGGAGTTGGCCGTCCGGCGTCTGCCGGCTTGCTGAAGTACTGAAGGTTCCCTGGCACAACCGGCCCCGCCAGCAGTTTTTCCGCGACCTTGCGAAAAGCTCCCTTCGTCAACAGATCGTGGAACCACGGATCGTAGTCACCCATTTTCTGGATCTGCTTCAGCGAGTCCGCTGCCGATTTGTCTTCGTAAAAAGCGTGTTCCGGAGGCATCCCAGGAACGGTCTCACGGATAAACCGCTCCACGTTTTCGATCAGTTCGCCGAGTCGCAGACCGGCCACGAAACGGCGAATCTCGAGGAAGCCGTGCTCGCGATACGATCTTAGGGCTTCGTCCTCCAATTCGAATTGAGCCATCAGCAGTGCCTTTTTCCACATCATTCCTGATGTGCAACGACCAGCTTGCGCGGGAAGCGTAGCGTTCATTCAGGCGATGTCTGCCGCTTCGATGTCGCGTTTCACAGGTTGTCTACAAGAATTGCTTTGAAAGAAAGTACATCGAGCTGTCGTCAGAGTACGACGTCGCAAGTTCAAGGAAGAGCCGTATCGTTCAGGTATCGTGTCCAGACAGGTCGATAGACATTCAGCAGATTCTTATGAATGGACAGAATGTTTGTGAGTGCTGAGCTAACACACCGCAGGCTTGTACGGCTTCCCGGAGACAGAATCAATGAAGTGTGCCGATGACTGTTGCAGCATCCAGTTCCACACCAAACGTGGATCAGGAACGCAATTGAATTCCGAAGAATCGGCATGCGCTGGTTGTTGTGATTTCAGCCATCTTTTCTGGAGTCAGGTTGTGGGCTTCCGCCAGGGTATTCAGAGTGTGCTGAACATAGGCGGGTTCGTTTCGCTTTCCGCGAAATGGAACGGGGGCGAGGTAGGGCGCGTCGGTTTCGACGAACAGCCGCTCTTTGGGCAGGCCGGCCGCGATTGTCCTCAGCTCATCGTTGCGTTTGAAGGTCAGCATTCCAGTGAAAGAAAGATGCATGCCCATTCCCAGGCACTCTTCCGCTGACTCCGCCGACTGACAGAACGAGTGCATGACCCCGTTCAGAACTCCTTGTCTGGCATTTTCGCGAAGCATTTCGCGTACTTCTTCGTCGGCATCTCTGCAGTGGACAACAAACGGCTTGCCGGTTCGTCGTGACAGTTCCAGATGGCGCAGGAAGTATTCCCTCTGTAATTCCGGTGGGGCGTGGTCCCAATATCGATCCAGTCCTGTTTCACCGACGGCGACAACACGCGGGTGATGTGACAGCTCCTCGATCGTATCCCAGTCACCATCGAGAGCCGCGGCTGTGTAGTTCGGGTGAATCCCGACGACCGCGTAAACACTCGGAAATCGTTCCGCAAGTTCGACCGAACGTCGACTGCTGCCAGCATCCGTACCAATTGTCACGATGGCAGCGACGCCGTTTTCGGTTGCGTTGTTAACGACGGCTTCAACGTCGTCGGCAAAGGCATCCTCATCGAGGTGGCAGTGCGTATCGACCAGTTGCATTTCGGTCAATCCTGTAAAGTAGACAGAGCCGTCACACTACATGCTCAGTCGCGGACAGAAATTCGAAGTGCCTGACGAGACTGAGAATGTGGCTGCTAAAGCGCCTTCAAACTGTCGCGAGTCTGCTCTTCATCACTGGCCAGTTGCTCAACCAGACGCAAGGCCTCGGCATCATCGCTCAGTTGTGAAGTTGCTGTCTTAAATCCTGCTACCACAGCATCCGCATTTGCAATCAGCCGCTTTTTTGCGAAGTCGAGCGTGACAAAGTGCAGCTCTGAGCAATCTTTCGGGTAGTTTGAGCCAGGCACGACTGCGCGTCGCTCGAGCAGCAGGGTTGCCAGCCGCTCGGCGCTGAATTGCTGGCGACGAACCAGTCCAATGAAGGCGTCATGCCGATTCTGTTCGTCTTTTCCTGACCACGGCCAGCTTTCGCCGATGTACTGGAGCAGGCTATACCGCACCTGGTTCAACAGGTCGCTCAGGATCTGCAGACTCGCTTGATCACTCATAGCTGAAAACCAGACTCCGAAACTTCTCGTACTGTTTTACTTTTAGTTGGTTCGCGGCTGAACGGACATTAGCTGCGAATCGACAGCACCGCGAACAAAAAATGACTATGGAATCAACCAGGTAGCCACTCCGTGTGCCAGAATTGTTGTCCACGTTGGAAATAGCCCCAGCAACAGCACAGGAAGAGCGATCAGTAAAGCGTAGGTACTAATTGTCGATGGCACTTCCACCGTTGCTGCATTCTCTAAAGGCTCTTTCATGAACATCGCCTTCAGAATTTTAATGTAGTAAAACAGGCTGAAGACAGTGTTCGCTCCACCGACAACCAGTAACACCCACATGAACCAGTGGACGTTGCTGGCGATGTTGAACAGCGACATGA
>CALGTK010000086.1 GCA_937904325.1 uncultured Planctomyces sp. | reverse complement strand
CGTTGGACGACGGTCACGAGTGGTCTTCGGAGCCGTCTTGCCCGGCTCACGACGCATCTGCTTGATCCGCCTGACCTACGATTCAGAAAAGAAAACTGCATCGCGACCTCACGAGTCCCACCGCCGGCATCACACGCTGTCAGCAACTGACGCCGAAATTCTTTCGAATACATCACGAGCACATCCTTGCTGGTGACCTGCTTATTCAAGCGATCAGGATGGCGCTACTGTTAACGATGCGACATTCTAATGTTGCTTCGGTTTTTGGGTTAACTTTGCGATTTCTGTGCATACGATAAAAAAGGAATGCAGGTAGGATGAACGTGATCGCAGGCTTCAATAAACCTGCGACAATCTCACTTAAAGTTCGATTGCGCATGTCGCACGCCGTTTGCTTCAACATCCGTGGGCTTAACCGATCCGGGTCGTACGAAACGAGCCTCAAAATGTGATCGGACAGCGGCCGTAGATTGTGATTTAGCCGTCAGACAATGGACGCTCGCAGCGACGTTCGATCTGCCGATCAACCATCGGACCGATTCGGTTCGCGAGATAGGCGGCGCAAATTGCAGCCAGGATACCGGTCAGAACGTCCATGGTGTAATGGGCACGGAGGATGAGAACGCTGGACGCTTCGAACAGAGCAATTGCAATGCCCCAATAGACTCCTTTTCGCCCCTTCAGACGCCCAAGTTCAACAGCTCCGTAAACTGCAATTCCAGTATGGCCGGAGAAGAAGAAATCATTCGCGACGCTATACGTCACGAGCAGTGATGGAAATCCTGGAAACTCCCAGATGATCCCGTCTGGCGGCGGCAGTACGCATAAATTCTGGCTGAGTTGTCGTAGTCCGAAAAGGATCAGTAGTCCAGCAAATGGTCGGATACTCGGGCCGAAGATTGCCCAGAGCAGTAGGAATCCGCCTAGCAGATCGATGACAGATGAACTGCTGATGAGCAATGCGTTTGACCAATTTCGATTCTCCCGCAGGAAGTGGTTTAACGAAGCGGTCGCCATTAAGCCGGCATCGCCCCGTGTTAACAGATCACTGACCTGATCGTAGTTGCCTTCGAGGTTTTGCCGCTGCCCGATCAATGACTGAGTCAGAAACCAGAGCCCCAGACCTGTCACCACAAGCACCACACGGATCAGAATCCGGTTTCGCGTCGGACGTATTTCCTCAGGCTCGGTGCTCATGTTTTGCCATTTTATAGCGAGTGTTGGCGTTCTGACTTACGTCGCTTCTGGCGACAACCAGGAGTGGCGACGGTTTTGAATTATCTTGAAGAATCTCCGCGAGCCTGTTGATTGACTTCGCTGGCGAGAGATTCGAGCATCGACTTTATCGCGTTTTTCAGTGCGACCATCAGCGGGTCATCGAGGCCTCGCTCAGGCCGGTCGGTTCCCACTTCGATTGCATCTCCGACCTGAACGATTGCCTTTAACTGGGCATGAATCTGTGTTGTGTCGGTGAGGTCTTCTTCGAACCGTTCGACTGTCTCCAGAATTCGTTCGGCGGGACTGTCCTCAGCAACGTATTCTGCGGGATAGAACCATAGCTGTTGTGCCAGGTACAGGTCGGCCAGTTGCCGCCAGCGACGATCGCGTTCTTCGTCTGTGATATCTCCTTCGACCATGTCGGGGAGAATTGCAGTGCGCAGATTTTTGACTCGTGTGACAACGTCGCCGTTCTGCGGTTTTCTCATCCATTCCGCTTCAAGCGGCATCAGTAGGTGGTCAACCAGTCGGCCGACACGATTGTGAACAGATCCAGTTTGAGGTTCACCCAGGAATTCGATTTCCTTCAGAGCGATCAACGCCGCTCCGATGTGAGTGATGCGGTTGAACAATCCGAAGTGCGACTGTGAACCCCATGTGAACCGGTCCTCAATTTGCTTAAGGACCGGCTCGATCGATTCGTTAAGGTTGCCAAGAAACTGGTATTTGACGGCGACGGGATGAATGACAACCTTCGCGTCCGGATTCTTTTTGGCTCGCTTTCTGGCGGCCTGCCTGGCCATGAAAGCCGTTCCGTCCATCAGCCCGCCGAGTCTGTCGTTAGCTCGCGAGATGACACCTTCAGGAAAGATCACCAGCGGACGGCGAGCATCGACGAGCGTGTCGATTGCCTGATTTAATGATGCGCGATCCATCCCTTCGCGATAGACGCTGAATGCTCCAACACGCCGCGCCACAAAGGTCTGCAGTCGACTCTGTTTGAAGACACTCCAGCTTGCCATCAAATGCAGATTCGTCGACATTTGACGGGCCAGCAGGCCCATGACAAATGGGTCACCAGGGCGACAGTGGTTGGCCGCAAGAATTATTCCATGTCCTGCTGTGAGCGATTCCTGCAGCAGGGCCGTCCCTCGACATTCGACGTCCACGACTCCGTAGCTTTTTTTCAGAATCGGCGCAAGCAGAAGCCCGAGGACTCTTGGCCAGATATTGCCGCAATGAGGCGGCACGAATTCGTATGGGTCGTCAAATACAATTTTCTGCATGGATTCAGATTCGCAGATGTACGGAAAACGTCAACCAAGTTTTAAATTTGGGCCTAATATCACGACAATACTGAGAAACGATTCCGTTATTTTCTACCAAAATGACTGTTTTGGTAGACAAACGGGGGCTGTAGATGCCTCTAATAGTGAGTTCGAAGCTGCTGGTGAGTGACAAATTCTGTGGGTTGAAGATTGACTCTGGAGGCGACGCTTGAGCGATCCAGCAACGAAAAAATCAATCTGGTCAGAAGTTGCAGCGATGGCTGCGGACCTTGAGAACGGAGATCGGTCTGCGCTGACGCGGCTTTATGACGTCGCGGCGCCTCGGTTGTTGCGGTATGCCGAGACGCTGACTCGGAATCGAGCAGACGCTGAAGATGCCATGCAGTCGGCATTGGTGAAGGTGGCTCGGAAGCCGAAACAGGTCGCAAATGCCGACAAGCCCTGGGCTTACCTGGTCCGGGTGGTCCGGAACGAGGCTTTAAGGGTGATTGGTCGGCGGAAGCCGATTGCTTCTTTGGCGAGTTTGCTGCAGGTATGGCGGCCGGTGGATTGCCCGCTTGAGCAGCAAGAGTCTCGCGAGAAAGTTCAGCAGGCGGTCGCCAGGTTGCCAGCCGAACAGGCGGAAGTCGTCGTTCTTAAAATCTGGGAGCAGTTTACGTTCGCCGAAATCGCCGAGCTGATTCACGAGTCTCCCAATACCGCCGCGAGTCGCTACCGCTACGCTCTCGAAAAACTCTCGCGGCATCTACAGCCGCTGGTCGATTCTGCTCGGGCAGACATCGGTCCGCCGTCCGCCGCCAGGGAAGATTCGACGAACGATGAGTCTCAAAAGCCTGCAAAGTCAAAGTCCGGCCGCAGCAGCAGACAGGAGGTACCTCGTGTCTGAAACCGACCAACTGTTTGCCGCACTGGGAGCTGAAGTTCCGGACTTCGAACCGACCGACTGGGAATTTGCAGCGGAAGAAGAACTGATCCACTTCAGTGACGACGCTCCTGATCCTCGTGCCGGTCTGAGGACTGAAATTCTGATACAACTCGACCGAGTTGGTCGCGGCCGAGAACTGGCCAGTCGCCTGACCGTGATGGCGTCGTTCGTGCTGGCTGCCGTGCTGGTCGTCTTTGGGCCGAGCAACGACACGACTCAGGCCGAAGCTGTCGCTCAGGTTGAACCGGCAGGAATGTCGCCGTTCCCTTCAGGCTCTACGACAAGCGGGCCAGCACTGCTGGTTGAAGCCAGTCGCGACACTGATTCCTGGGCACTGGTCGAAGCCTACAGCGAAATTCGCGAGGAACGTCGTAACAAGCTGTCTCGCAGATTAAGTGGCGGCACGGTTCAGTAAATCGCTTTACTGCTCCACTCCGCGGCCGATGAAGTCAGGCGGCTCGGAGTGCCTCGCGTTGCCTTTGCAGGACGACTGAGACTGCAGTGTAAACTCGCTCAATAGTAAAGTTCTTCCATGCAGGCGAGGTGGCGGGAGCCTCGCCTGGGGCAGCGTTTTCGGTTGCTGGCGTGACAGTCGACACACGACGACTCCAGTTCGTGACCAGCTCCAGGATGGCCAGGAATCTGCGGACTCGTGCAGGTGCACAGGCTGACGACAGATGTGCCCAGGCTCGCCGCCAGGTGCAACGGTCCCGCATCGTTTGCGAGAAGGCAATCGGCCTGGTGAAGAAGATCGCCGACGCCAGGTGATTCTGCAACCCGCCAATATCGAACGAACTCGGGCACCAGCGGCCTGGAATTGTGGATCAGATCGGTGTAGGTGTAGCTGGAACTTTCGCACGCGGTTTCGAGCCCCGACCGGATCGGCACGCCGGTTGCCAGACTCATTAAACCTGTTTGTAGTTGGCCTCGCAGGTCGATGTTGATGTCAAACTTTTGTGACTGCAAATTGCGCAGAAGCGGCTGCCAATGGTGGATCATCTCTTGGTGTTTGTACGGGATGACACGTGCGACGCGGGGTGATTTTTGCAGCAGGCCGGAGTTTTCTTCGCTGACAATTGAAGGCAGTCTCGCCGTGGGAAATCGCTCCGCAAGAGCGGCAGGCTCTGTACCACTCCGCTCAACGAATTTGGCAGGATAATGCCGATCCGCTTGTGCGAAATCTGGTTGAGTCGAGCCTCCAGGTTCGACACCCGTTTCAGCCTGTCAATCCATCGGAGGCCGAGGCCTTCCTGAAGGAGATCCGAATTTCGAGCAAACCCTGCTCAGCGAGGCGGGGACTGTTTTAGTGATCTCAATTTTGCAGCAAGATGGACAGTACGGTGGCAAACTGGGCAGGGCAGAGAGGAACTTCCCGGCAGTAGCTTTTCGCCTATTCGCCACGTACCGGTCGGTCGGTGAGGTCGACCTGGATCGTGACTTTTCGGCCGCCTCGCCAGACAACAACTTCGGCCATGTTGGCGGTGTCCGAAAGGCTGACTTTGTTTATCAAGTGGCTTTCGTCGAGCACTTCCGTCCCGTTGAATTCGAGGATGATGTCGTTGTATCGAAGGTCCGCCTTTGCTGCGGGGGTATTCGGGTAGACTTCGAGGATCCTCGCTCCACGGATTCGATAGAGCTGAAGCTTCACGGCGGCTTCGTAGTCGAATTCAGAGTCCAGCTTCACGCCTAGGTACGCTCGCTTGACTGAGCCGTATTCCAACAGGTGATCAACAACTCGTTGGACCAGGTTACTCGGAATACTGAAGCCGATGCCCTCATTGCCGCCATGGGTCGACGCGATGGCTGTGTTGATGCCGATCAGTTTTCCCTGCAGGTCGATCAGCGGACCGCCGCTGTTACCGGGGTTGATCGCTGCATCCGTCTGGATGAAGTCTTGATTCAGAACTCCCGATCGATTGCCAATGCCCAGTGAACTTCGGCCACGAGCACTAACGATTCCCATTGTGACAGACTGGCTCAGGCCGAACGGACTGCCGCAGGCCAGGACGATGTTGCCAATGTTAAGCTCGTCCGAATCGCCCCACCGTAAAGGCTCCAGATTGTTTGCTTTAACTTCCATGACGGCGATATCGCTGTACGGGTCGTTCCAGACTTTACGAGGATTAATGACTCGGCCGTCCGGCAGATGGATGGCGATTGAGTCGAGATTCGGCAGCGCATCGTTGATGACGTGCCGGTTGGTGACGATGTATTTTCCGGGCCGTTTAAAACTGGTCATGACCACGCCGGAGCCGGTTTCTTCGACTCGGCCTCGGCCCGAGACTTTGCGGAAGCTGTTGATGTGAACAACGCTCGGCATCACAACGCGGGCGATCTTTGACAACACTTTGCTGGTGTCGGCCAGAGATGATCCGCCGTCGTCGAGTTCGCGGTAAAGCTTTTCGATTTCGCCAGCGGTTAGCGATTCGGCCTGGGCGGTAGCAGCTGGGCCGTGCATGTTGAGGCCAGCTCCAAAGCCGAAGCCAAGAGCGATGCCAAAACAGCACAACAGTGTCGAGCGAGTCATTTTCATCCTGCAGCTCCGTTCGTAGGCAGCCCCGGTTGCTGGCTGTCGTTTAGCCGTTATCAGCGATCAAATTTCAGATCGTCGAGCGTGATTTCACGCTCGCTTAACCTGTTTTCGTAGTCACACGCTTTGTCCCAGTCGACTTCGTCGGCCTCATCAGTGCCAAGCTCTTCCTGAGAACGCTGACAGGTAACGCACATCACTGAGTACGGCAATGCTTTAAGTCGAGCAATCGGAATCGGACCTTCACAGCCTTCACACGTGCCGTACCGCCCTTCGCGAATCATCACGATCGCTCGCTGAATGAAGAACAGCTCGCGAGTCTCGATAGACGCGAGTTGAGAATTCAGCTCGTGGACCGCGCCGTTGCTGGCGGCGTCGCCCAGATCACCAACGTTTCGTCGCGATGCGTCACTGGTGTCTTTGTCCGAATCCGTCGAAAGCTTCTTGCGCAACTCGTTGCAGCGAGCAACGAGACGCTCATGAAGACGAAGGAGTGCATCTGATCGAGACATTTCGGCCGTCCTGGGATGTCGACTCAAAAATGGGTCACAAACTTCCGCCGTTCTGAACAGGCCCGTAGACAGATACGCCGACGGAGCCTGAACCCTGTGCGGATCAAACGGGCAAACATACAACAGTCCGGCGATCCCCCTGACGATTCCGCAGGGTTTCTGTCAGCAAACAGGTCGACGTGGTTTGCCCGAACCGCAGGAGCCGTAGAATCGGTCCGCAGAGAACGGCCGAATGCGTCGCGAAACCGGCAGAACAGCTGCACTCCGCGAGACCACTTTCAGTCGAAATTTCGACAGAATCACGGAAATCGTCGAAATCGTCATGTGCTTTTCGCCGGCTTCCGCACTAGATATAGTGGGCATCATTCTGCCGAACGCTGATTAGCTCGAAACGGATGTCTCGTCTGGAGTTGAGTCGTCAGAGAAGGCCACTTGCAGGATCGTCTGCTGTGTGGCCTGACCACGAAATTCAGAGTCCCGCCCCGTTTATCCCACCTCGCTGTTTTAATTCCGGCTGTCCAGGTTTACTTCGCGTACATACTGGCTGTTCCTGGCAGTTGACGGTCTGACTTCAGCTGTCGTTCCTGCCGACTGATTCAGCCCGTGGCACACTTTCCGAAAGCGATCTCACAATGACTCCACGCCGTTACGCGGTACTCCTGGCATCGCCGTTGTCGACATTGGCCGTAGTACCGATGCTCGCGTCGGTGGCGTTGCTGTTATCCGTTGGTGGTTGCACCGATGCCCCCGAGATCACCAGACGGTTCGTCCCCAAACCGTCGACGGTGTCAAGCGATGCCCCTGCCGTACCAACGGCATCCGAACGTCCATCGACTCCGCAGTCGACTGAAAAGGTCGACGGCAGAATGCTGGCGGGGATCGTTC
>CALGTK010000085.1 GCA_937904325.1 uncultured Planctomyces sp. | reverse complement strand
TTCGCCGAGCAGGGAATGCGGTTTGATCGGGCTTACACGTCCGCTCCGCAATGTGCTCCGTCACGGATTTCGATTTTTGCGTGTCGATCTCCCGTTGGCCTGGGCGTCACTCGATTCGCGCAGCCAGCACGCGGTGATGTTCGCTTTTTTACAGACGTGCTTCGCGCAAGCGGTTACTGGGTGGGACTGGATGGACGCCATCAGCATCTCGACGGCCGTGTCCGCGAAGCCAAGCACATTGACAGGGCGCTGCGGGAAGCCGGCATGCAGAGTCTCGACGAGCGGTTTGATCACTTCGTGCGAGCTGCGGGGACCAAGGGCGACAACTTGTTGCGCGTCGCCGATCGAGTTGCCGCTGCTCTGGACAAAGTGACCGAGGAAAAACCGTTCTTTCTTTACTTTGGTTTTAGTCAGCCGCATCGAAAGTTCGCGGAGAACTACGACGGCATCGATCCGAGCGAATTGAAACTTCCGGCTGACTGGCCCGATCTCCCTGAAGTCCGCGTCGACTACGCCAGGTATCTCGCATCGGTCCGCGAACTGGATCATGGATTCGGACTGATCATGGATCTTCTGAAGACCCGCGGCATCGAAGACAACACACTCGTTATCTTTATGGGCGACAACGGCGAAGCGCTGCTTCGAGGCAAAGGCACTTTGCTGGACCGCGGCACTCATGTTCCGCTGATGATCCGCTGGCCGGGCCGAGTCAAACCGGGGTCGAATTCATCCGTGCTTGTGTGCGGTACAGACCTTGGCCCGACGCTTCTCTCCGTATGTGGAATGAAACCGCTAAAGGAAATGACGGGCGTCAGTTTTCTTCCGCAACTTCTCGGCGGGAAGGCGGAAGGCCGGCGATACGTATTTGCCGAACGTGGCTGGCACTGGGGACCGATTACCCGAACCGATGGTCTGGACTTGTCGCGTTCAATCACCTCGACGCGTTACCGTTACATCTACAACGCACTGCCGAACCGTGCCTACACACCGGTCGACATGCCCGGCAAGGATGCCTGGAAGGCGATTCAGTCGGCACATGCAGCGATTCAGTTGTCGCCGTTGCACCAGCGGCTTTACTTTCAGAACCCGCGGCCAGTTGTCGAGCTATACGATCTGAGCAACGATCCGCTGGAACTCAACAATCTGGCGGGAAAGAAGTCAGTCGCCGACATGGAACAAACTCTGCGTGAAGAGCTTGAAAGCTGGATGATTCGCGAGCACGATTTTCTGCCACTACCGACGCATGCGCTGCAGAATACGAAGTGAGATTCACGCATCGAACTCAGAAAACACAAACCCTTAGTCTCAAGACATTGGTAACCGAGGGTTTGGTTCGGATGGAGACCGGAGAGCTCCGCGAATAGGACTCGAAACCCGCAAGCAGAGTTAACACTGTACGAATCGTGTAACATGCAGCGGTGAATCACACCGCTTGCACGAACCGTGATTCTTTCGTGGTGGCCCTGGGTCGTTACCTTCCCAGAGCTCATACAGACCCGGACGTGCCCGCATTAGAGCATCCGGTTTCTCGGCCAACAGCTTCGCCATCCACATGGTCCCCGAAGCTATTCGATCGGCTGCCGGTGACATGCATAAAGAACCTCAAAGTGTTCAACATGTTTCCCTCGATCGAGTCTGCCGGCCGACGCTTCGCTTTCTTCCACTGGGTCCTCCGGAGCGAGTTCCCCAGCTTCAACGGTACTATCAAAGCGTTACGACATCCTACCGCCATCTCGCCACACTTCGTTTCCTTCGCTTGGCAATACCTCGGCTGCCACTGGATGCGGCTGACTCAAGGCACATGTTGCAGCAGCAACGCTCATGGCAGTAGAGACTGAAGTGGCGAGAAAATCGCGACGATCGGTTCGAGCAGTCATGTTTGTGTCCCTTGAGTGCCGCGAATGTGCGGATGGAAGTTTCAGGTCGTAGCAGCTTCGGAAGTTTACCTTCCGACACGCCGCAGATTCGAGTTCCCAAACACTCACGACGATTCAACGACATTTCATATCAATGTCATTCTTGCCGCAGTTTATGTTTGAGCCGATTCATCGGTTCCCTCGCGTCTGGCACTTTTCGACGGCCGCCTCAACTCGAATGGACCCATCTATCCAATCAGTACCAGAACATTGTTGCTTAAATAGACAGGGCACTGCACAACAGCGTGGCCGCCTTTGGTTTTCAGCAGAGATTCCTGTGTAAATGGGTTGCGAATGGCGGCAAGTATCGGTCTACTATCCCTGCAACTGAGACTGCGTCTCAGTTGCAGGACTCTGCTGCCCAGCCGACCCCTGACTGCTTAACAAAAAATTCGACCAAATAAAACGCATACCCGAAGGAATGTTAACATGAAACGACAAGGTTTTACGCTCATCGAGCTGCTCGTCGTCATTGCTATTATCGCAATTCTCGTCGCCCTATTGCTTCCTGCAGTTCAACAAGCTCGTGAAGCAGCCCGACGTGCCCAGTGCAAAAGCAACCTCAAACAAATAGGCATTGCTCTGCATAATTATCACGATCTCCACAGCAAGCTTCCGATTTCTTTCGCCGTCGATGGCTCTGCCAGCAGCGCAACTCAGCTGACGGACACTGGCACAAACGGTGGCGAATGGTCGATCCAGGCACGTCTCATGCCTCTATTGGATCAGGCAAACCTCTTCATGCAGGTTGACCTTGATTATGCCTACACCGACGCGCGGAATGCCGCCGCTCCAACTACAAGAATTCCTGCTTACCTCTGTCCGAGCGAAGTCAATGACCGAATGCGGACAAGTGGCGGTAATCCGGTTCACTACCCGCTTAACTATGCCTTTAACGGTGGAAGCTGGAATTTCTGGAACAACGCCACTCGCCAGAACGGCGATGGCGTGTTTGGTCCAAACATGAGCCTCAAATTCGCATACATCACTGATGGGACAAGTAACACGCTGGCGTTTTCGGAAGTCAAAGCTTTCAACCCATACCTGCGAGACGGCAGTGGCGGGACGACAACCATTCCCGTCCCAAACGGAGTCAGTGCCCTGGGTGGAAGCTTCAAGGACACAAGCGGACACACTGAATGGGTTGACGGGCGAATCCATCAGACAGGTATGACGACTGCCTTTACACCAAACACCGTTGTGGCGCACACCACCGGCGGAAAGACATACGATGTCGACTTCACAAGCTGCCGCGAAGAAAAGACGGGTTGCAGCGGTCCGACTTACGCAGCCGTTACTTCGCGAAGCCACCACGTCGGCATGGTCCATTCACTGATGGCTGATGGAGCGGTGAGGGCAATCAGTGATAACATTGATGCCGGCACATGGTCACAGCTTGGTTCTCGCGATGATGGCAACCAACTAGGCGACTTCTAAAAGCTCGGAAAAGAATTTAAAGATTCGTTCGAACCTGAAGCGTGAGTGAGGACAGGCTTTGGCCGATTCCTTGTTCACGCTTTTGGGTTCGGGCGTTTGACTCAACAGAGGTCAGACATTCGCCAGTCCGAGATCGCGATAGATTGCCGAGATAATCTCTCGATTTCGTTGCTGATGACGGGGTTCCCCGATCCGGCAGTTCGCCACATAGCAGACCACCAGTTTGGCATCTGGATCCGCGAAGCCGATTGAAGACTGCGAACCTCCGTGGCCGAAAGTTCGCTCGGAACAGTAGGGACCAAAGCCGTACGGTACGGTATCCGCTCCGTAGCGATTTGAATCGATGATCACTCCCAGCCCGAAGTCGACTTTGTGAAAGAGTGTTTGATCGTAAAGCCCTTCCCGGTGCCGAGTCGTCAACAACTCGACTGACTCGTCGTTAAGAACCTGTCGCCCGTTTACTTCGCCGCCAGCCAGAAGACACTCGTAAAAACGTCCGAGCTCGCGACACGGGCCGCGAGCACCTGCACCCGGTGAAGCCGCGATGCAATGTTGCTTGTCGTGCCAGGGCAGCAACACAATTCTGCCCTTCTCTAGTTGCGACATCCCGGTAATCCGAACACGGTTGGTCCACCACGATTCGGGCGACATGCCGTTCGACGAATTTGTCATCCCAAGCGGCATGCAGATCTCATCGCGGAAATATGTTGAGCAGTCGCGGCCGTGTGGATCTACTCGCTGAATCAGTTCTCCGAGAATATACCAGCTTGACGACGTGTGATAACCAGCCGTTTCACCAATTTGCCAGTCATCTTCCAGAGGTGACTCGCAGATTCGCACAATCGTCTCATCCCACGGGAGATGCGGCCAACCGGTTTCAATATTGCGAAACCCAGCGGTATGAGTCAGCAAATGGTGCAGCCGAATTTTCTCTTTACCGCCAGTCGCAAACTCCGGAATCCAGTCGACGATTTGCCCATCAAGATCAAGCAGTCCCTCTTCGACCAGTTGTAGAATGGCGACGGCCGTCAGCGGTTTTCCAGCAGACAACCACATCATGATTGCCTGAGGGGTCATCTCGACGCCGGGTGACGACTCGCCGAAACCGCAATCCGCAATAACTTCGCTGCCGCACGAAATGTAAAGCTGCAACCCGGTGTGGAAACCTCGTTCAATTCCCGCTCGGACTACCTTCGAAGTTTCCGGAAGGGCAGTGTCGACCGATGTCATTCAATACTCGACAGAGATAAGGGATGAACAAATTGTAGAGGCCGCCGAGGTTGTCGCGGAGGAAATGGGGAATCTGGTTCGCGAACTTTGCGTTTTACTTCTCTGGGCACTCTGCGATTTCAACTTTCAAATGGATTGCAGACGCTACTCTGTCTCGTAGTCGTCGCCGTTAAGGCTTCTGATTACAGACTGCTGCCAGGCAAGAAGCTTCTTCTTCATTGCTTCGAGCCGTTCCGGCTGAGCCTTCGACAAGTCATGTTTTTCCACGACGTCCGTGTTCAGATCATAGAGCATGTAACGAACGCCATCTTCGCCCGTCTTCGAAGCGGTTCGGTGCAGTTTGAAGTTGCCGTCGATCCATGCGGCGGGTCCGGGACGTTTGTCTTCTGCATAGCCGCCAACCTTTGAAGGATCAGGTTCAACTTCGTGCCACGGTTTTTGTTGGCCAGCGTCGGCTTCCGCTTTCTGAGCGGCCAACATTCGGTCAGCGTGCATTCCTCGCCCACCGATCGGGTAATCCCAGAAACCGTACTCTTTGTGGCCGTTGAACTTCTGATCCCGAATCAGCGGCAGAATGCTGCGTCCGTCCAGGACGGGTTGACGATCGACATTGACGCTCGTCAGTTCGAGCAGCGTTGGGTAGATGTCAGTCGTGTTGCAGACGAGGTCAATCTTGCGGTGTTTCTTCACGACGGCCGGCCATTCGATGATCGCAGGAACTCGGATGCCGCCTTCGAGCAGGTTGCCTTTCTTGCCGGACAGTCCGCCAGTCGAACCGACTTTCGGCAGCGCTCCGTTGTCGCTCGTGTACCAGAGCAACGTATTATCAGCGATTCCCATGTCGCGGATGGACGTTCGCAGATTGCCGACGGCAGCATCGATACCGGTGACTTCTCCCAGGAAGTTGGCGTGAGCTTTCGGAAAGTCCTTATACATGTCGAGAAATTGCTTTGTCGCAATGTGTGGAGAATGCGGCGACCCGAACCACACAACGGCGATGAACGGTTTGTCCTGCTTCTTTGCTTCCTTCATGAATTTGAGTGCGTAGTCGACAGCCAGTTGCGAGCTTTCGCCCTTCGTCTGAATGACCGTCCCATTGTGACTCATCAGCGAATTGTTTTCGTAAAAATTTGGAGCCGACAACCACTCATCGAAGCCGCTGTTTCCTGGGCAGACGGGGCTGTCAGCTCTACACGAACCAAGATGCCACTTTCCGAAATGGCCGGTGACGTAACCTGCCTTCTTAAGAGCTTCGGCGATCGTTGTCTCCTGGGGCCGCAGCGGGTGTCCCCATTTGAAAACCGCCGTGCGGTTGGGATGTCGTCCGGTCAGAACACTCGCCCGAGTGGGCGAGCAAACCGGAGCCGCCGCATAAAACCGATCAAACCGCAAGCCCGTCGCCGCCATTTCATCCAGCACGGGCGTCTTGACTGGCGACTTTCCGTAGTAGCCAACGTCGCCCCATCCCTGATCGTCCGCCATGCACAGAATGATGTTTGGCAATTCGGCCGCGTTCAGTCTCATCGCTATTGAAGTGATGTTAGACGTCGCGACGAGGGCTATCAGGATCTTACGCATTGTAGAAACTCCGAGATGAAATTGAGCTGACGTGAGGCCAGTTCAAGCGAGCAAAAAAACTCCAACATCAGTCGCGAGGAGCAGGACTAATGGTCGACGATTGCGTGATAGCTTTCTGGAACAGAAACGGTAACACAGCCAGACAGATGAGTCCTGTCGACGCATCAATGAATAAGGTCACCGGATAACCGTATTCTTCAATTACAACCCCCTGCCACCACGATGTGTAAGCTGTCACCAGATTCATCATGGCCATGTAAGCCGTAAATTGAGTCGCCGCGACGGCGGGATTTGAAATCTGCATGAAGACAGCCGTTCGAGTTCCGTACATCAGCCCTTGAGCGGCCATGTAGAACATCACCGCCCACCAGAAACTATCAACGAGGCCTTCGGGTACGTTTCTACCGAAGGCGGCCGCTGACCCTTCCTTCTCTGCGACGAGTTCGTTCTTCGCTTGATCCAGCTCCGCTCCCACTGCCATCGATTCGCCAGCTTCATCTTCGCTGTTTACTGTGGTGTTAGCGGGAGATGCTCCAGCTGTACTCTCCGTATCAGTCTGAGAAATTTCCACAGGCATGATGTAGCCCTGTCGCTCCATTTCAAAACCGAGCCACAAAGTTGGAATCGACATCAGGACAAGAAACACGGCGAGTGACTTCAAATGTCCAACACGATCGGAAATTAATCCGCCCGTGACGCAGCACGCCGCCCAGATAATGCTTGAGACGACTTCCAGATCAGCAACTTCGCCATCGGTCATGCCGAGTTCGACCGCCAGGGTCTTCTGCAAAGCAAGATTCAACGCGGCCGCACCGGCGGGAATCACTGCAAGAATCAAAGCCGCAAATGCAACCCGACTCCCAAAGAACGACTTCCATGCCGTTTTGAGGTAATCGCCCAGCTCTTTTTGCATTTCTGCGATTCGATCACCTTCGGACGCCTTGCGAACGAGAGGTTCCTCTCGCATTGGGAGCGCCACCAGAACGGTCACCGTAAGGATGCATGCTGCCACGAAGAAGTAGGTCTGCTCAAACGGTATCCCGTCCTGAAGCATTGGCAGCCAGCTGACACCATCAATCAGGTAGAGCACACAAGCACCGCCTAGCGGAATGCCCAAAGTCTGACCGGCAAACATCAGTCCGTTGGCGAGACCTCGTTCTTCAGGCTGCAAGGTATTACAGGCCAGGGCGTCGATGGCCACGTCCTGAGTCGCGCAGAAGAAATTGTGAATTAGGATAATCGACGTCAGTAACGCCAGATTACTCTCATTAAGCTCCAGTGGCACGCAGAACATCAGCGTGGTCACCATCATGACCTGCATGCCGATGATCCAACCTCGTCGAGCTCCCAACCTGTTCGAGTAGAACAGGTCGACGACCGGCCCCATCACCCACTTCCACGCCCAGGGGAAATACAACCAGCCGACAAAGAAACCAATTTCTTTGGGACCAACACCGCTGCGGCGAAGCTGAGTCGCGATCGCGGTTGCCGTAAAGCCCAGCGGAATTCCTTCGGTCACGTACAAGCAGAAAAACGCGATCAGACGGCCCCGTCTCGAGGCAAGCAGGTTGGGAAGTCGCATGAAGACCTCAAATCAGGACAGATATAAAGAATTTCAGGAAGGTAATTAAGCTGGCTGAGCAACAATTGCCAGGGCAAACGGTGCTACTTCAGTGGCGGCATGAGCGAGACTCGGCTTCCATTTTCGTCTACGACAAGCTGACCGATGACCTTCCCGTCTGCTCGTGAAACGACGCTTGCACCGTGGGAATCAGCCGTCAATGGGACGGCTGCTGCGACGATCCATCTATCAGGATCGCTGGCTGATGATTCCTGGTCGGCGAGGTGATCCGCAATGGAGAACCGCTGGGCAGAAACGCTGATTACGGAATCGGCGCCCGCCGTCACGACTAAACAATCGACTGGCTCGTCTGGATGTCCGATTCGCTCAAGCGGCCACGCAGCTTCAGCGGTCACCGATTCAATCGTTCCATGAAAGATCGCGAGGTGTCCGACTCGAGTGACTTTTGCCGAGGCGATGTCAATCATTTTTCCAGAAGCTTCCAGCTTTGTCGTTCCTTCGATCGCATTGGCCGCTGGCGTCAAGAGATCAGCCGGGCCAATCAACCATTTATCGCTCACGGGAAGAATCCAGCCGGAACGTTGCTTGTCTCGGCGGAACCCGAATCGCTTTTCCTGCCAGCGCAAAGTCGCCCGCAAAGGCCTGGGCAGTGATACCCCGTCCGCAATCTGATGGCTGCCGATCGGGATGGGAGCCTGCCAGCCCAGCCATTCTTCTTCCGCATCAACTGAACATTCAAAACGATGTCCGGTGCTGACCTTCGTACCAGGTTGTGGCGGAGTCGCCATTGAAACGCCACCGACGATGATGCTCGATAATGTGTCGGCCGAAAGTTTCAGACCATCAAGTCCGACCGAAATGTCGATTCCGCTGTTCATCCAGAATCTTGAGTTATCACGCACCAGTTCGTGGTATGCAGCGTCGACCCAGACTCTCGCCTCGACAGTCGTTGCGTCTGATGCCAAAGCCACGGCGATTACATGTCCGACTCGCTGACCTCGATAAAGCACAGGCACTCCGCGGCGTAACCCGCCTCGCTGGCTGGCTTCGAGGACGATTTCTACGCCACCCTCGGGTAAGTCGCCGGGCGGAGCTTTCGACAATCCATCAAACGTTGCCTGCGGTGAACCGTCGGCGATTCCGGGCTGCACCGCGATGTAACGGCCTCCGACCAGAGTATCGAGCCCTCGAACTTCCGTAGCCGAAACCGTCGGTCGTTCGACCCAGAACAGAGTTCCAATTCTCGCAAGCCTCGATGCCGAATTCAGCAACCGGACGTTTACAACGACGCCTGTGAGTTCGCTGTTAAGATCGACTGACGTTACTTCACCGACAACGATGCCTCGATACCGCACCTCGTCGCCGATCGCCAACCCGTTTCCGTTTTCAAATCGGATTTCGATTTCAACCACCTCAGAATCTGACAGCGACAGCGGCGTCTCCAGCCCGTCGAATTCAAATTTTGCAATCGAGTCTGGCGGTCCCGGTTGAACTTCGATGTAGCGTGCTCCGACGACCGTATCGAGACCCGTTACTTTCGACAGGCTGACTCGAGGACGGACTACCCAGAACTCACTGCCGTGTCTGGCAAGCTTTGCTGCCGTCGCCAACAGTTCGATCTGCACGGCGACACCTTGTTCGTCATCGGCAAGCTCAACCGCGGTGACTGACCCAACCGCAATTCCGCGATGCTGCAACTGATTGCCCGACCGCAGCCCATGCCCCTGCTTAAAGCGAATCGTGATCGTCGGCCCGGCGGGCTTCTGATTCCAGAAGGCCAGCGCGATCGCCACGACAAGCGCTGCCGCGGTCACACCCCACATCCGAGTCGAAAGACTTTCGACCGAAAAGCGAGATCGCTCCGGCGTAATCTTCGCATTGGGAATTTCATCCGCAGATTTCTCACCGGACTGTGAGGTATCGTTCGTCATGAACTGTTCTCCGTGTGTTGGCTATCCAGGGCGTCGCAATGTAGATAGATCAGACTCAGCCTGACGAAGTCAACCAACGATCACCAGCGATGTCACTGAGCCATAATCAGGGGCCACGCATGGATGCCAATCGACACGAAATTAATTTCCCTTTTTAAATTAGTCATTCGTGTTTCTTCGTGTCCATTCGTGGTTCAAAAACTTCGACCTCAAGCCTGATCATTTCCAGTTCCTTGCAAAGCCGAGCCGTCTGCGTCAGAAGTTCTACTTCTGAATCTTGAGTTACCACCCACGGATTAACATCCATGTTCAAGTTCTTCGCCGGCACGTTTGCGATCGCAGGTCTGATCGCGGCGGCCGGACCAATTATCATTCACCTGCTCAACCGCCGCCGCTTTCGCGTTGTCGAATGGGCGGCGATGGACTTTCTGCGTCAGGCGATGCAGCGAAGTCGTCGCGCCGTACAGTTGCGCGACCTTCTGGTTCTGATTCTTCGTTGCATGGCCGTGGTGATTTTCGGAGCGGCGTTGGCTCGTCCGTTTCTGTCCGGAGTTTCGTCATGGACGATGCTGGTTGGAATTGGCACCGCTCTTGCCATCTTCGGAGCCATCGCCACAGCCGCCAGTGGGATACTCACTTCGACCAGTAAGACACGCGGTCTGGCGTTCGGAGCGTGTGCTCTGTGCGTAGGTCTGGGAGCACTCGGCGTATTCAGTATGTTTCGGGATGCCGATGACCAGGGTATTGGAGTGCTCACGAGCCGCCAGCCAATTCACGCCGTTGTGCTGATCGATAATTCGATGAGCATGGGCTACGAATCTCTGGAAGGCACGCTGCTTGACCGAGCCCGTACGAAAGCCGCCGAGTTTATCGATGCTCTTCCATCAGGGAGCCAAATCAACATTCTGCCGTTGTGCGGTTCCGACGAAGTGGATACGACGAGTGCCTATCGGAACAAGTCGGATGCGCGAGCGGCTCTCGATCGAATTAAGGTTGTCGATCGAATTGGCCGGGCGAACTTCGCGATTGACCGGGCGACTGTCGCGTGTCGACAGGTTCCGGAGCTTCCTTCCAAACGAGTCGTGCTGATCAGTGATCAGCAGGCCAGCCTCTGGGCCGGTGGGGCGAATGCCAGCCAGCTTGCAGCACTGCCCGACTTTCAAATTATGCGAATCGCTCCGGAAGAAATTGAGAATGTCTGGGTGAGCAAATTCGAATTACAGGATGGCGTTGCCGACACCGAAACGCCGGCAGTGTTTCTTGCCACGATCCAGCACTCCGGCAGCCATCCTCTAACCAACGTGCAGATTCAACTGTCAATTGACGGAACCGGGATTGCCAGCCGTGTGGTCGATCTGGAACCCGGTCAGGCAAGGCAGATTGAGTTTCGGCAACGGCTCGACAATATTTCCGATACCGGGGCACTGGGAACCGGCATCTCCGAAGCGACTTTTGTCAAAGCGACGGTCACCGCAATCGTCGAAGGCGGTGTTGGTGACCGGCTTCTGCGCGACAACTCGCGTAACATCGTCGTACCGGTCGTTGCCGGATTGCCTGTTGTCTTTGTCGACCAATACGGTGACACCGAAGATCCTGACCGTGGCGAAATCGGTGAGACCTACCGGCTACGTCGCCTGCTCGCTCCACAAACTTCGACAGACGAAGAGGTGAACAGACAGCTTGTGCGAATCCGTCATCTGACGATCGACCGAGTGACGGAAGAAGCTCTCAGCGATGCCCGGTTGGTCGTTATTGCCGGAGTCGAATCGCCGGGCGAGTCCGTGCCGCTGCTCAGGCAGTATGTCGAGCAGGGCGGTTCGTTGATCATCGCCGCCGGAGCTGACTTCGATGCCCGCGAGTGGGCTGCACAAGCCTGGCTCGACGGCGCGGGAATTCTACCAACTCAGTTGACGACGGAACCGGTTGGTCAACTTCCCGAAGTCGCCGTCGGGCAACTGGAACCGTTCTATTTGAACTTCCGATCGCTTCAGCACGATTTCTTTCTGATTGAAGGCGAGTCTCAGGATTCGTTGGCGGACCTCTATCGCACGCCGATCTTCTTTAAGGGCGTTGCCACGGAAACTGACCAGATTTTTGTGGATGCGATGATCAAAACCGAATCCAATCGCATCGCCGAAGTTCGAAAACTGCTGAGCACATCCGAGGTCAACCGTAACAAATGGGACGAACTCGATCGTCAGGGCAACCTCAGCGACGAACAGATTTCGGAACGCGCATTCGACGAAGCTCGCCGACGTGAAGTCGAGCCGCGATGGCTGAGCTGGGTTGACACGGACGAACTGGCCCGACTCGACGAATTGGATCCTGACGAACTCGCGGAACGCTCGCGGCCGAGAATTCTCGCAAGGTACACGCTGGAAGAACGCCCGTTTCTGACGGAACGGCGCATTGGTGCCGGTCGGTCTTTCTTTCTTTCGTCAGGCTTGTTTTCAAGCTGGAACACGCTCACGTCGACCAACGCGATTCTGATGTTTGACCGAATGCTGCGACAGCTTCTGCAAGACACGCTGCCTCGCCGTAACTACGAAACGGGAGACGTCGTCACTCTGCTTGCACGGCGTTCTGATCAGCTTCGTTGGGAACTGGTTCAACCGGATGAGACGCGTGATGCAATTTCCGTCGAAGCTCTCAGTGCAGACCGGTACGGTCTTCGCATTCACCGAGCCGTCAATAACGGACACTACGACGTCGTTTCGACTTCAATGGAGATGGTGGATAATGGAGCCGCCCGGGCATCGGAAAGTACGAGTTCGACGGTGCTGGCATTCAACTGCCCCCCCGAGGAATCGCAACTTGAAACTCTGGACACGCTGGCCTTCGCAGAACGAGCCGGTACTGATGGCTATCGCTGGCTGGAAGCCGACGAAACCATCAGCGTCGAAGGAGCCCGTATCCGTGGCCGCGATCTCTGGAAGTGGCTGATCGGAGCCGTTCTGATTTTCCTGCTGAGCGAGATGCTGATTCTCGCTTGGCCTGGCCGCCGAGCAGAAATCGCCGCACCAAACGTGTGATGCCAAGCAGTGAACTAACTTTGCGCATTGTGCTGACGAGATGTGATCGGGGCTGGAGTGCCTTCTTCGTTGGGGTCAAAGCCAGCGTCTAACTCTGACGCTGGTCACAGCTAATGAGGCAGATCAGTGAGTTTCGGTGCCTGCAACCCGATCAGCTCGACTTAGCAGGTCGCCAAAGGATGTGAGGCTTCGCCTCGCTCGCCAGGTTCTATGTCCGGTCGCTAATCTTCCAGCTTCCCACTCGCATTTTTTGTGTCGAGTGTATTGCTCTGCGATTTTCAGTAACTCAGGAAATAATCATGTCAGACAATCTTCCGCCGCCGCTTGCTCCACCTTCTCGAATTCTGATGGGGCCTGGGCCGAGTGATACGCACCCTCGCGTTCTTTCCGCTCTGGGAGCTCCGACCGTCGGACATCTTGACCCGTTCTTTTTGAAAACGATGAACGAAGTTCAGGCGATGCTGCGCGAGCTGTTTCAGACGAAGAACGAAATGACGCTCGCGGTTAGCGGAACGGGTTCGTCCGGGATGGAAACCTGTGTTGTGAATCTGGTAGAGCCGGGCGACAAAGTTGTTGTCGGCGTTAACGGAGTTTTCGGCGGTCGCATGAAAGACGTCTTTGAGCGTGCCGGTGCCGACGTACTGGCGATCGAACGACCATTCGGCGAAGTTTTCTCAGCAGAAGAAGTAGCCACCGCCGTGCAGCAGCACTCGCCGAAAGTCGTTGGGATGGTGCATGCCGAAACTTCGACCGGCGCGCTCCAGTCGCTGGAAGAGATTTCAAAGGTCGTACATGACGCCGGTGGACTTTTGCTGGCTGACTGCGTGACATCGCTCGGCGGTCTGCCTGTCAAAGTCGACGAGTGGGGACTGGACGCCGTTTACAGCGGAACTCAGAAGTGCCTCAGTTGTCCGCCAGGTCTCGCGCCAGTGACGTTCAGCCCGAAGGCGGTCGCGGCGATGGACGCTCGCACGACCAAAGTCGCGAGCTGGTACTTCGACATGAGCATGGTACGAAACTACTGGACAGATTCGTCGCGAGCGTACCACCACACCGCGCCGATTAACATGAACTACGGTCTGCACGAAGCACTGCGACTGGCTTTGGAAGAAGGCCTTGAAGAACGTTTCGCACGACACCGGCACAATCACCTGGCACTGCGAGCCGGTCTGGAAGCACTCGGCACCGAATACGCCGTCGAAGAAGCCAACCGCCTGCCGATGCTGAACGCTGTGAAAATTCCCGACGGAATCGACGATGTCGGCGTGAGGTCGCAACTGCTCAACGAATTCGGCATCGAAATCGGAGCCGGTCTGGGGCCGATGAAAGGCAAGACCTGGCGAATCGGTCTGATGGGCGATTCCAGCTCCGCCCGCAACGTCCTGCTCTTCCTGGCGGCGTTGGGGAAGTGTCTTGCTGATCAGAATTCAGCGACGCAATCAGGCGCCGGAGTCGCAGCGGCCAACGCATTTTATTCAGACTGAATTCGCGATTTGAACTTGCAGGCTGGAACGCGTGCGGTACTTTCCAGCAATTCATGGTGTCATCCAGGACAACGCTGCGCTCGTCCCAGCCTGTTGCAACGTTGTAGACGAAACTCGAAATCTGAAAGACAACTCAAATGTCTCAACACTTAATCATTGCAACCGTGTCGCTAGTGGTCCTTTCAGGCTGCGGCGGGACCGAATCACCTGAACCGGTCGAGCCGCCGGCAGGGGCACCTGCCGGCAAAGCAGTTGTTCCGGTGGAAACCACACCAGTTGATGAGCAAGGTTCGGTTGATGGAACCGTGAATGCTCCCGAAGAAAACGTCAACATGGCTGCGTACAATGGAAATGTGGAAGCACTCACGCGGCACGTTGCCGCAGGCTCGGATTTGAACGAGCCCGACCCGAACAGCGGATCAACGCCTCTTATTACCGCAGCAACTTTCGACAAACGAGAAGCGGTCAAGGTGCTGATTGCAGGCGGAGCCGATTTGAATCGTCAGAACAGAGAAGGCTCAACACCGTTGCACACAGCCGCGTTTTTGTGCCGTACCGAAATCGTTGAGATGCTTCTCAACGCCGGAGCCAACAAAGAGGCTATGAATAAAGTCGGATCAACTGCGTTGAACGGTGTCGAAGGTCCGTTCGAACAGATGAAACCGATTTATGATTTACTCGGCGGCGTGCTCGGGCCAGTCGGCCTGACTCTCGACTACGAACGTATCAAAGCAACCCGCCCAAAGATCGCCGGGATGTTGCGGTGACACTTGCGGGATCAGTGTTAGTGATCCGACGCTTCGGCGCGGGGCATACAACTGCGATTCCAGATTCGGCCCCTCACTCATGCATCGGTGTTTCAGTTCTACTCGACGATGCCGAAGGAGTGCTGGGCTCCGCCTATGATGGCGCAGGATTCGGAAACTTCGAGGATTCGGGTGACCTCGCTGCTTTCTTCGAGCGGGTAGATGAACAGTTCTTCGACCAGCTCGGGAGCAAGGTTGCTTAGCAAAAGAATGCGGGCCCAGCCTGCTGCGTTAACAATTTGTGTCGCCGGGATCAGGTCGACTGGGCTTTCGTCGCGGAGTGGTTGCAGGCAATTTTCTGGGTAGTCTTCGCGTCGGAGCAGGCTCAGGCCGTCGCCAGGTTGCTCGTCGAGTTCCGACAGGATGACGATGCGGCCGCCTCGTTCGACCAGTTGCCGCGCGGTCGCGACGGCTCGACCGATTTGATTCCAACCGTGTCCGGACACGTCGGTTGAGACGGCGACGATTACAGTTTCAACTCTCTCGGGCATCGTGACCAGCCAGTTGTCGTCGAGCTTCTGACGCGAGCGTTCGAAAACAGCGTCGGTGCTTCCTGCCAGTACTTCCAGAACTCCGCTGCAGTCCGAAGCGACGACCTGCACGCAGAACTGAACTCCCATCAGCCAGGCAATCTCGTCCACGAGCTGCCGCAATGGACGTTCATCTCGAGGTGAGAGTTCGAGGTGTCCCTGCCCGACGGTCTTGCGGAGCGCTTCGATATTCGACAGTCCGGGGTAGAGAACGCTGTTTGTTCCTCGGTAGCCGAGCAATGCGTCGTACGAGGTTGCTCCGACTGGCAGAACGAAATCGGCTTCGACAAGTTCTTTCGCCAGGTAAACTGATTTTCCCTTCGTCGTTGTGGCGAGGTAGGCACAACTATCTTCTGCGAGCGGATCGTGAATCTTCCAGGTTATTTCCTGCTGAACAGAAATTGGCAGCAACGATCGCGGATCGGTCGGAGTTTTCTCGCCGACGGCGACCGGTTGGAGAATCGTAAAATGTGCTGGATCGATGTCGCGCCGCTCGAGGTACGACCAAATTCCGGCGACGACTTCCGCGGCGCAGGGCGTGTCACGGTCCAGAGCGACGACAACTTTGTCGTCCGGAACGAGCGCCTTATCGAGCGTTGGTAGATCGAGCGGTGACGCCAACGCCTGCTTGACCGTCTCGGCAACATCGGCTCGAGGAGCAGGCCCTGGTCGGAAAACGGCAACTCGATCGGCGTCGACTTCGGCCGAGAACTCGCCGGCGGAACCGTATCGAAGACTGATTGGAATGAATTGTTGAAGGGCCACGAAGCGTTTTCCAGTGGAGGTCAGATATCAAACACAGCCGGTTAAATCGCGGCTCGATGGCATCTTAGTCGCAGGATGCGTCAAGACGCACCTTACGAGTTTGCTCTGTCTGGCTGAAATTTTCTTACCCTGTGGTTGGAAGATTCTGGCGGAGTCAGTAAGTACACTGGCGCCGCTGCCAGAAACCACCCCGGCGTCGAGATTGAACTGGGCTTTTACCGTGTCGCAAACTCTGGACGAAGACGATCAGCTGATGGTCCGTCTCCAGGATGGCGATTCCAGTGCGTTTGACGAAATCGTCGATCGGCATAGCGGGCCTTTGTACGGCTTTTTCCTGAAGAATTCACGGAATCCGCAACTCGCCGAAGACCTGATGCAGGAAACGCTGCTGCGACTGTACCGGCAGTTCTGGAACTATCTTCCGGTCGGCCGTTTCAAAGGCTGGATGTACCGCATCGCTCGGAATCTGCTGATCGATAATGTCCGCAAGGCGTCTCACGATTGTCTCGTTAAGGCGGTCAAAGGGAAATTCGAGGACGATACTGACCTCATCTCGACAGTTGCCGACGATATGCTGTCTCCGCAGCAGGAAGCCGACCATGGCGAGCTGAAAATTCTGGTCGACAAGCTGCTGGACGAACTTCCCGAGGAGCAACGACTGACATTCACACTGCACCATTTTGCGAGTTTGTCGCTGCCGGAAGTTGCGGAAGTGCTCGACACTTCGGTCCCGACGACGAAGAGTCGGCTGCGACTGGCTCGAGAAAAGTTGAGCCGCTGGCTGCTTGATCGAGGCGTAATTAACCCGCACGAACCCGACGACTGACGTACGGTGATTTTCGAGACATATCCGACGGCGATTCTCTGATCAAATGAAATTTTCGGCTGACTCGCCAGGAAAACCTAAAACACAACAATCCGAATCCAGAGTTTACCGTTAGCGGTGCCACCGCTGAAAACCGGAGCCCATACAATGACATACTTCAGCCGGCTGACAGACATCGTCACCTGCAACCTGACCAAACTGCTTGCCGAAGCCGACGATCCCGTCGCCGCTCTGCAGGAGATTATCGCCGAGATGGATGCCGGTATGGCCGGAGCCAGGCGAAGCATGCAGACGGCTCAGGGCAACGAAGATCGCATCCGCGGAGAGGTCGAAGAACATTCCTGTAAGATCACTCACTGGTCAGAAAAAGCGAAGGAGCATCTGGGCGCTGGTGCGGAAGACCAGGCTCGACTGGCTCTAGTGCGAAAACGCGAAGTCACAGACCTGGTCGCCGGGCTGGAACAGCAGCTTCTGGCTGCGGAGCAGACTCGCGAACACCTGGCGACGACGTTCCGAGCGTTGGAAGCGCGACTTGCCGAAGCACAACGTCGCCAACATGGCAGCGCTGATGGCGAAGCATTGTCCGGCACTGACGCCGGGGCGGAATCAAGTTCCACAGCGTCTTCAAAAATTGAAGATGAACTGGCCGCGCTCAAGCGAGAACTCGGCCAGTCATAGAGCTTCGGATCAGCGGCCGAAGCCGGATTGATGATTCTGTGGCGGGGTGGACTGCTGTTCTGTCTTGCGTTCCCAGCTCCAGGCATGCGGAGCGGGAACAGGTTGTGCAATCGGCTGCTCGGCTGGTTCGGGGGTATTGCTGGCAAGTGGTGCCAGCTGTTGATGAGCCGGTGGAGCGATGGGTTGCGGTGGCTGGAATGTTGGCAGGTGCCGACGCGGGGGTGCGGCAGTAACTGTCGTCGGTGACTGAAGAAAGCCGCCCGTCTGGGGCTGGCTGGACTGAGTCGGTACGGGAGAATGCTCATTCGGAGCGATGACCGGCCGCGAATGGTCAATCGGCTCGATCCGATAAATCCACTCTTGAATGCAGACCCACTCGTGCTTGCAGGACTTGCAAACACAACTGCATCCGGCTCGGGCTGCCTGGAGTTTTGCGGCAAGTGTCAACTTAACCTTTGTCTCGCAGCCCGGGCAGAGCGTGTAGAAGTCTTGTCGTTGTCTCATAATTCTGGCCCTTCTCCGTAAAGGGATTACCATCTTTTTGATGAATTTAAGTAGATGGTCTGTCCTGTTGGTGCTGTTCGGCGCTCGGGGGTCTTGACCGAAGCCACATGACGGGAGCGTGTAGCTCTGGTCGGGCAGGAATGCGGTCAGGCACAGACGAGGCCTTCGCGAATTGCGTATCGAGCTAGATCAACACGGTCGTGAATTCCGAGTGACTGCATAATCCGATACTTATGGCTGTCGACTGATTTTACCGAGATGTGCATCTTGCGAGCGACATCTTTGACGCTGAGCCCATAGGCAAGGTGACGCAACACTTCCAACTGGCGATCGCTCAGCTGAGTCATCCGACTTTCAAACTGTGCTCGGGTACTGCCGGTTGCGGGGTCAATTGAAACCCGATCGCGGATGGCTTCGGAATAGAACGTACCGCCTTTGGCAACGGCTTGAACGGCGGTCAGGAGACAGGCCAGCGAATCTGATTTTAGAACGTAGCCTGCAGCTTTCGATCGAAGGGCCTGCTCGATGTAAATGTCTGGCATCGCGCTGCTGTAAAAAATGACCTTCGTTTCACGCTGCCGCATGACCAGGTCGCCGGCGAGTTCAAACCCGCTGCGGCCTTCCAGATCAACTTCGACAATCGCGATTTTTGGTCGCTTCTCGATCAGCATGCGCATGCCGTCTTCGCCCGTTGCTTCGACGCCGACGACCTCGGAATCCTGTTGGCTATTCAGGAGCATCGAGATCGCATACTGAATCGCTTCCTGCGGTTCAACAACCCCGACTGTAATCGTTTTTCGTTGCGTTTCGACGAGCATCATTTGCGGTCCTCAGTTCTGACTTTAAGTAGGAATCAGTTAAGTCACTGATGATGACCTGGACTTCAGTCTGATTCTTGCTGACTCTTATTTCGCGGGAGTCGCCGCACTGGGGAGGTGACTCTCGCCAGTAATTACTATCGGGACTAATTGAAGCCAATTCTTAGAGGTGATTCCCTCCATTCCTGCGTTTGCGGGAACCTGAAACAATTGCCATAGATGTAAATTGGCACATGTGAACACATTTCAAGGAATGTAAAACACAAGGTACGTTAAGAGTATTGCGCATCCAGGCCACGAATTGAGTGTTCCACCACCTGTCAGCGAAGATTTGCCACAACTTCAACAGCACTATCGGATTGAAGCACGAACGGTCGGATGCGCAGCCCTGGCTGTAGAACCCGCCGCCGGCGAGGCATTTTTGTTCGATCAGTCAGACCAGATCGTGCATTCATGTCGTGCTTCCATCACGCTGAGGCGGTATTGAGACGTTCGCCGCATCACCGATACGATTCTGCGTCTTCGACATCTTGTGCAGTGTGCCACGCCGGCCGCTTTTGACAGCCCTTTGTGGCTGGCAGACGCTGTCGTCATTTGAGTGATTAACGAAAATATTTGGGGCCGCGTCAGATGTGCGGTCAATTTCGACAGACCAGGGAAAGTTCGTTATGGCTCAACTTGCGACACGGATTCGGGGTCCTGTCTCGGTGATCGGCGATGTTCACGGACAGGTCGATCAGCTTGTTTCAGTGCTTGACCAATTGCGATCACGTCCAGACTACGACGAACGATGCATCGTGTTTATTGGAGACATCGTCGATCGCGGCCCCGATACCAAAGGGGCGATGGACATCGTCTGCGATCTGCTGGTCGAGCATCCTCGAACCACCATGGTCAGCGGAAATCACGAACTCGCCATGGCCGGCGCGCTGAATCTGATCTCGACGCCCGACTATGCCGACTGGGCGCCTCGCTGGGTCAATGATTACCTGTCCGAGTCGACGTTCAAATCCTACGGCGTCGAGCACGGAGATCTGGAAGGTCTAATTTCTGCTCTGCCCGATCGGCATGTCGACTTGCTGACCGATCTACCGTGGGGGATCGAGCATCCGGAATTCTACTTCGTCCACGCCGGCCTGGATCCGAACACTCCATTTGACATGCAGATCAGAATTCTGCGGCAAAAGGATTACTCGTTGAACCGGCCGCAATGGCTGTGCTCAAAGTCGTATGTTGACTTGCCAGTCCCTGGAGACTGCCCGGTCACTGTCGTCAGCGGTCACGTTCAGGTTCCAGCTGTCCGAATGGAACAAAAGAAGATTCTCATCGACACGACCGGCGGCGTGGGTGGTGACTTGAGTTGTGTGCTCCTGCCCGAACGGAAAGTCATCAGCTCAAGCGGAAACCCGGCTGTTGAAGTCGTTGGAGAATCCCGATCAAAGAAAAGCCGCTGGAAGCTCTGGTAGCTGCTGCCAGCTCTGCCGGTAGCTACGAAGACACTGCCTGAAGTCTTGAGGTATCCAGAATTACTTCCCTCTCGTGAGACGACACTCCGTGTCGTCAGTCCACGCCAGGCTGCTGCGACGGCGTCGTGTGCCACAGCAAACGGGAACTTATTTCGAACACGTTCGTTAGCGTGGTCCAGCTATGTGGAATTGCGAAGGCTGCTCCGAAGCAATCGAAGATAACTTCGAAGTTTGATGGGTCTGTGGAACAGCGCAGAATGGAACGCGCGATCCGAATTTTAAACCTGTGGGCATTGGCGACCGTCAGGAGAATCCAGAATATGGCCCAACGGCGGAACCGTTTGCAAAGACTGTGAAAGAAAAATTTAACTGTTCGAAGTGTGAGCACACAACCGCGAACGTACGAATGCTGTACGTTGGCGCCGACGAAATGCTCAAGCAAATCTTTTCTTACAAGAACAGATTTGTCGCTGTCACCTGTCAGCGTTGTGGATTCACTGAACTGTATGATGTGTAAATAACCGACGGTGCGTCGTTTGTTGAAAGACTGTTTTCACAATAATCATTTACTCGTCAGTCGGATGATGCCGTCCCAGTCTGACGGAGCCTGGCGGTTGTGCTGGACGATGGGCATGGCCAGAAAATCCTGAGCACGATCGCCCGCCGGCATGTTGTGAAACGTCTGCCAGGCGCTTTCCCAGTCACCTTTGATGAATGAGTCAACTCCGGCTTCGTATTGAGCAAGGTGTTCGTCTTTGAGCAGCGGGTACTCGTGCTCCGGCGGCAGCAATTCACTGACAGTGACGGCAGTCTCCATGCCGACTGGAATCACCTTACCAAGGCGTCGCGTTCGAGCTTCCAGGTGGTCGAGCTTCTCTCGAACCAGGTCCGCGGTTGCTTCATCCAGCACGATGGGAACTCGTAGTTGCGTCGTCATTGTTTCCAACCGGCTGGCCAGATTCACGACCGGACCGAAGACTGTCACTTTGACTTGCTCTGACGTGCCGATTTTCCCAGCCACCGCGCGACCGTGCGCGATCCCGATTCCCATTTCAAAATCAGCTAAAGTATGGCCTGGCGTCGACGATGCTGTTTCGAAAGCTTTGCGAATGGCGAGTGCCGCGCGGCACGCGTTCAACGGAGCCGACTCGGTCGCAAACGGCCAGCCCCAGAATCCCAACGCGGCGTCGCCTTGAAAGTCTCCGGTCACGCCACCGAAATGCAGAATCTGCTCGGTCATTAATCCGAGTGCTTCGCTGACCCGGCTCAGCAATCCCGTCAGATCATGAGCTGCGTTTTCCGCACGTTGACTGAATCCTCGCAGATCACAAAACAGGACGGTCACATCACACTCGCGAGGCTCCAGAATGTCCGTATCGAGATCCTGCCCAAGCGCTTCCAGAATCGGTGGAGCAAAGAATTGTCGCAGCCCGGCCTGGTGACGCTCCAGTCGGCTGAGCCTTCTCAACGAAGAAACGATTTCAGAAACCAGTTCAGTGAAACGGACGTCTGCACTCAGCAATGCGCTATGCTCATCGGCGCCGGACGCGAACGCAGCGGCATCCAGTTGACCGGCCACGTACAGACCTCGTCGTGACTGACCGGTGACCGACACCGGCGTGCAGAACGCCCAGTTGAAGTCCCCCGTCGCGGTGTATTGAGGATTGTCGTTATCGACTTCAGGCTCCCAGACATGCAGCACGCTGCGGTTGCTCGCAACGATTGCCTCGCGAACAAGCCGACTGCTCGGGTGTACGCCGCCTTCGGTTTCGTTGCGACGATCCCAGTGAAGGATCTCAACATTGTCGCCGACCGGTTCGACAATCGCGACTGCTTCCGCCCGAGGAATCCCTGCCAGCAGAAGTTGAGCGACTCGCAGAAAGAAATCTTCGTCCGTACGAGTTCCCCAGATGACGCTTGGCAAATGCGTCAGCACTTCGATTCGTTTGTCGGCATCGCTGAACGGAATCTGCTGAAGCTGCCCAGCGTCAAAACGAATTTCCTCCAGTAACCGATCGAGCTGGCTTGAATCGTCCGCCTGCGAAGCAGCCAGTCGAAACTCCGTATCCCCGACAACGAATGCATCGCCATCCTGCAATGAAAAGTCTGAAGTCGCGATTCCCGAAACGAACACAGGATTTGCAGCAGCGGCGAGTTTCCGTCCCGCAACCTGCTCGTCGGCAATCGCCAGTTCGACGTGCTGCCGGGAAAGCATCGGCTCCCAGGCAACAGGTACGTCGGCATCATCTGCTCGCCCGATCGTGAGAGTCTTTTTACTCGTCAGCGGTAACCGAATCCGCTGCCGATGGTCAGGTCCTGACACAATCAGATCGAACATGAAAAAATCCTTGACCGTTCCGCAGCTTAACGTGCCGCACGATTTGCTCTGAATGATGAACACTGATAATCGCTAACAGACACTGAATTTCATTCTCCTGCTTAAGCTTTCACTGAAGTTCGGCATCGGAAAGGATACGAACTATAGAACCTTCGTCAGTGCTTCCCGGATTCTCGTTTCACAACCCGGCCCGACCCACAGCCAGGTATCTTCGAACTTGTCTTCGAAGCACGAGTCAGTGGGAATATAACCAGGCCAGCACTCACCATAACCGATCGCCTGCACGAAGACGTCCGGCTTCAATTCCTGAGCAAGCAACTGGTAACCGACAAATGCTTCGCCCGGAAACAGAACAATCCTCGCCTCACCCAGGTCAACGACGGGCAAGTCGATCGGCTTACCACTGACTACTCTCTGTCGGCTGCTCAGCGTCATTGCTGCATGGATACGCTGACGGATTTCGATCGAGTCATCTTCAATTCGATTTAACAGATAACCGGCAGTAAATCGGTCTTCCGTTCGGAACGGCAGGTCGATCGTTGTCGATCTAAACTTGATTTCGTCAATCGGCTGTTTTTTCGTCGCTTCCCAGGCCGCGGACATGCCTTCGTAAATTCGATGAGCCAGCAACTCCCGGCTTGCCTGAGAACCATCGTTATAGCGGCCCGCTGTAACGTCTCCGCTGCAGCCAGACAGGTAGATTTGATGAACTTTCTGATCATCACGTCGGCGGCGTTCGCGAGCCATTCCAACGAAATCGTATGTTACGCCACCGCGACCGTAGTAGCTCATCGGGTGAGTTGCATAGCTGTGCAGCGCGACCAAAGCCTGATCATCATTCCAGAAACTGATAGTTCGCAGCCAGGGATCGATCAAACCGTCTGGTGCTTCCGCCATTGCTGGATTGCGCCCGGAACTGCTTCCGCGGCTAAACGAAACGCGACCGTCCGCATTCACGACACGACGGTTTGAAGCCACCTTTTCAACCTTAGCCTTTCCCTGCCCCACATGAGTCACCGGCTGAGCATCTTCCAGTGACTCTTTCGCCGCGGCAGCCACTCGTTGAACGCAATCTTCATGAAACGCGAAGTCGAACAGTTCACCGTTCAGTCCGACTCGGTTCAGCAGATTCTCCGCTCCGCCATCAACAACGGGAGCGTCGTGCTGATGCAGGCTGCTGACCAGTACTCGCACGGGTTCCGTACCGACGGCTTTGGCAATCACTTCCCGCCAGCGTTCGTACGACTCGTTGCGAATCTCGCACCAGTCGACCGCGACGATCACGATCGGATCGTCATCACTCAGAAGAACGATCCCGTGAGTCTGCAGCGGATCGACGATCTTTTTCGACTTCGTTGGTAGAAGCCCCATGCACCGATGTCCCAGCGGAATGGTAACATCGATTGAAAAACGAGCGACGCGCAGCTGGTTGGCCATGAGATGTTCCTGAACTCGAGTTTCGTGCTTCGGTTGCGGATGAGCCCTTAAGTCTCTGAGATGTTGACTGAGAAATCCAATCGGCCACCAATGTCGGTTTCAGATTAACCCGAAATACTACGACCTCAATCAGGAGAAGTTACCGATGAAGATGATCAACGCTCTGCTTGCGGCAATGGCGATGTCGACAACATTTGCCTTCGGAGCCGGCGGCGAGGCCTTCACCGACCCAGCCAAAGCGGGGCCAGACTTCGCAGTTCAGGGCGAGTACGAAGGCAGTCTTGGCGACAAGAAGTTCGGTCTGCAGGTGATCGCCCTGAGTGAAGGAAAGTTCGATGCCGTTGCATACCGAGGCGGACTTCCCGGCGCGGGTTGGAATAAGAGTATGCCCACAAAGATGAAAGGCGAAACCACCGACGGGGTCACGAATTTGCACGGACTTAGTTGGGACGCGAAAATCGACGATGGAGTCGTCACAGGGCAGGCGGGTCTGGTCAAAGTGAATCTGAAGAAAGTCGAAAGAAAATCGCCAACGCTCGGAGCCAAGCCACCGGCCAATGCGACGGTCCTGTTCGACGGCTCCAATATTGATGCCTGGGAAAGTGGCAAGCTTGTCGAAGAAGGCAAACGCAAGTACCTCGGCGTCGAAGCTCGTACCAAAGAGAAGTTCCAGAACTTCACGCTGCATCTGGAATTTCGCACGCCCTACATGCCGAAGTCACGAGGCCAGGGCCGGGGCAACAGTGGAATGTACCTGCTCGATCAGTACGAGTGTCAGGTGCTCGACTCATTCGGCCTTGAGGGCAAAGACAACGAATGCGGCGGCATCTACAGTATCTCGAAACCGGACCTCAATATGTGCCTGCCGCCGCTGTCATGGCAGACGTACGACGTCGAATTCACCGCTCCAAAGTTTGATAAAAAAGGCAAGCGAACAGCCGCAGGCGTCGCCACGATCCGCCTCAACGGAGTCGTCATTCACGACAAACGTGTCTTGTCGAAACCAACTCCAGGCGGTCGCCAAAGTGACGAGAAACCCGGTGCATTGTTCCTGCAGAATCACAGCAACCCAGTCGTATACCGCAATATCTGGGTCGTGAAGAAGGGGGCTCCAGCACTTCCATAGCTCTAATGCTGGGCCATCCTGGTAATCGCTCCTTATTGCAAAAGAAAACCCGCCACTCACTTTGAGTGGCGGGCTGGATTCGCGGGAATCCAAATCTTGAGTTCCACAAGGCTGTGCGGCGAGGTGGTGTTCGGGTTGCTCAACAGTTGATGAATTCGGTTGAACAGCGACTTGACCTGCTTACCGGACGCGGCATTGGAAGGTGATGACTCCTCTGGTCTTCTCTTTGAGTGGTGCGTCCAGCGTGAAGGTCAGCACTAGACTGCCTTCTCCGTTGTCCTGGATGTTGATTTCGCCATCGCGATCGGACGTTGCTGAGTCTTCGATGTATTCGAGCCGCGGTGTCAGATTGTCAATGATGCGGACGTCAGTGACTTCACGTTCGCCTTTGTTTTCGTAGCGAATTGCGAAGGTCACGATGTCGCCGGGTTTAGCCGTGGAAGTGTTGGCGACTTTGACGATCTCCAGGCGGCCTGGGTCTTTGCGTGGGTCTTCGATGCCGACCATCTCCGCCAGGCGAAACTTCGCGGTGACTTCGTGCAGCGAATCAAGCGTTGCGATCACGACAGGATTCTCATCACGAGTCCAGGTTGTCGCGGCTTCGATTCCGGCGGCAAGTCGAGCTTCGTTGGATTGAAGCATCTCGCCACGCAGGAAGTATGAAAATTCTTCGTAAGTGTTGAGCAGTTGCTCATGAGCCGTGAGCGACGCGACATTCTTTGTGTCAAGCTGACCTTCGCGAGTGTTGACGCCACTGGCCCGGCTGCGAACCCGGACGCCGCTGAGTCGTTGCGAATCGGTGTGACGCTGCGGACCGACCCGGTTGCTGACTCCCGAATCGCGAGTTGATTCGTGCATACCGGCCAGACGTCCGATAGCCGTTTCGCCAGACGGTGTCGTGACTGCTCGGACAGAAGCGAATCTTGGAGAGTAGATGGCAACCTGGTTCGTTGCTTTAACGTGAGGCTTACCGGTGTGGTCGACGTATTCGGTGACCGTGTCTTCTGTTTCGAGACCATCGCGGTACGGTCCCTGATAATGGACCGGGTGATCTCGGTCGCCGCCGTCGAGCAGGTACTCGTCGGGGTATTGTTCGTGAGGGTTGCCCAGTATCGACAGGTCGCCTGGTTCCTGGACTACCTGCCCGGTATCAGAAATTGCCAAACGCGGTTCAGCATATGAAAAACTGATCGCTTCAGTTTGTTGAACGTGACCGGCTGAGTGAGTAAGCACTGGTAGACCGTATGCAACGGACGATTGTGGATACGGGCCCGGCGAGTTAGCTGGCAGCGGTGCGACACGGGCAACTCCGCTTGTATCATCGACCGGAAACTTTCCCGGTTCCGAAGTTTGATTCTGCGATCGAATCTGCGTCGCCGGTCGAACTTTCGCGCCGCAGGAGAACGTCCCTTGTCTCTGATTGGCAGCTCGGTCGGCTGTGAACAACGAGTAGATCGATCTACTTTCCTGTTCCGACGCTGGCTGAATTCCTGCTGGATACTGGTCCGCCGGAGAGTGGCTCGTCGGACTGTACATCCTCGCCGCCGGGTATTGACCACGACCTGGTAACGGTTGCCCGACTGCTCCGAGCCTGGAAGCGGTGCAGTCACCGTTCGCACAACACGCCATTCCGTGAGCACCTTCAGGGAAGTGATTCAGCGACGGAAGTTTCGGTGCGAGTTTGCCGACGGGCAGGTTGCAGCCAGTTGTTGACATGACCAGACAAGCGGCCGTTCCAAGTAGTGAGAGGCAGAAACGATTCATGAATGTCATTCGGTCGTGCTCCCGTTTTGCGGGACGGAAGATTTCAATTCGACAGGCTGAGTTGCTGGCTGCACGCTCGGTCGCGATGCAGTGACCGTGCCACCTGTTCCGTAGAACGACGCGCTTTCGCCATGTGCTGACGGAAGTCGACCGCCAACTCGGACGATCACAGCGGGTCGACCGTAGCGGTCAGCCTGTGCCAGCACATTTTGAGCGGGTAGTAAGGTCCGCACTCGAGTCGATGAGTCGAGTGCAAACGGAGCGGCCAGTTGTGGCTGCTCGATGTAGACAACTCGTGTTACCAGATTTCCAGAGATCGCCGATTCTATATCGTCGCGGTCGATGTAAACGGGGATTGGAAAGTCGTGCCTCTTACCTGCTGGCGGATGCAGGCGGTCGATAATTTCAATCGTCGGATAAATCTCGACACCGGGCAGATCAGGTATGTTGTCGACTTTCAGCCGGTAAAGATGACCGACTCGCACGCCAAGCTGAGCTGGTGACTTATGCGTCGTTTTCTGAATTGGTCGACTGTGATAGACGGTGACGTCTCCGCCGCCGTCCAGCGTAACCTTCAGCGGCTGTGACCAGTTACTTCCACCCTTGCCGGCAAGAGCTGCCCAATGGCCAGCCGTGCCCGGTGTCAGGTTTTGGTTGAGTGGCTGAAACTGCCCATACGGCGGAACGACCTGGGCGTTTGCTCGATCTGCAATCAGCAGTGACGATCCCAGAACGAGCATCAGTATCAACAGGCGTTGGATTCTGACGGGCGGAAGCAGCATCGACTGACATCTCCGGATCGGAAACTGGAATTCTAAAGCTGAGATCGTTGGCAAAGATTTTCTGCCACCGAGGCACGGAGAACGCAGAGTTGATAGATGAAGAAGTTAGACTCTGGTTTCAGTGCCGCGGTGGTTGGAAATCCGCTTCGTTTGGTTGACGACTCGATTGAATCATTTACCAGAAGAGTCCAGCAGCCCGGCTCGATTGCCGAGCTGCCGAACATTCTGTCTCTGGTCGAGAGAACTCCGTCGTTTGCTCATCGCCGATCTGACGATTGAGTCTTTGCTACCGACTAGTGCGTCGGTGGCCAGCCTGGGTTAGCGAACTTCGGATAGCTCACTTCGCCTGGACTGAAGATCGGATGGTTTTCTTCGTACTGGATATGCTTGACCGGCTTCGGCAGGCGGTATCCAGGGTTGTGTTTCACGTCGATCAGCAGGTGGTCGGTTGGGTCCGGTATCTCATACTTCGACAGATTTCGAATCGTGTGAGACTGCAGGCCAGCCGGTCGTCCCAGCGGAAGATGTGCTGGACCTGGCAGGCCGATCGGAGTTGACGTCATCGGCATGCCCCACATTGGAGTTCCGCCAACGCCAGAGATCGGGTTGATCGATGGACGGCCTGGGCCACCTGGGCCGCCAACCATCATCGGGCCTGGAACTGAACCTCCACCGTCGATTTCAACCGGCATTGGTGGAACGTGCTGACCGGCATCGCCATCGGCACTCCAGTAAGAAACCTGCTCGACGCCACCGGCTGCCCCAGGAGCAACAGCGTTGTTTGGCATTTCGAGGTCCATGTTGCCCATTCGGAGAACGACCATAATCGTTCCGCGACGCTCGGCTTCTGAGACCGGATCGACGCCTGGATCAAGTCGAGTTGAGACAAGTGTCTCGACACCAGCGATTGCCAGTTCCTGGAACTTCGGATCCGGCAGGTAGATCACCTTGGTGACGTAGTTGTTGCTCTCGACCTGGTCGAGGTCTTCGTCGGTGATCTCAAGTGGTGTGCTGTTGTGACCGAGGTATGCATCCGTCGTCGGATGGCCTGGGTACACCTGCAGCGTCGGGTAAACAGTTAACCCTTCGCGGCCTGGAATACTCGTCATTTTAAGCCGGTAGGTGGCTCCCTGGACGTAGTTGTAACGAGCGGGTGTGGTGAGCTGGTTTTCGGCATAGGCAGGGCCAACCTGCCAGCCGATGCTCATTCCAACGGGGCCCGTAAACCGAACCTGAGTCGTTTCGGCCTGGAACGACCGCTGTGGCGGAGGTCCCATCATTGGCATGACGCCCGGGCCGGGACCGTCAACCATTGGCCCGGGATGGGCCATCATGTGTGCGGGGGGTGCGACGTGCTCGCCCCTGTCCACAATCTGTTGGGCGTCGAGCTGACAGCCTATACAGACTACGAGAATCGTGCCGAGTGCCAGAAAATAGAGTCTCATCAGTTTGCCTCGCGACCAGAGTGCGCGGTGATCCGGCCGGCAGGTCACCCCCTGCCGGATATCACCAGACTGAACGTTAAATGGGAGCCACAGCGGTCACATCCGGATCTCCGGAAGCTCAACTGCAGCAGGTGTTTGTAATTACCGTCTTTGCCGTCGACCTGGCGGCCGACATCCCACTAAGATGGGGAATCCGAGTTGCGTTCCGACGATGCCTGATTGACGAGCCGTCGATCGAACATTGCCGCAAAGCGAGCGGAGCGACGCCACGCAACGACGTCACTTCCCTCTTTGTCGGATCGCTATGACTGTAATCTTTGGCAAATCCGTTAATTTCGGCACAACATGAAAAGTCTTCCTCATTTAACATTCGTCGTATTTCTCTCTGCTATAACGGTTTACGCCTTTATTTCGCTCTCTGACGCCCACGGGCAGGATGCGAACTCCGATGCCGCCAAGCGGGACGCCGCGACTTCTTCAGCAGCGCCAGTCGGACAAGAAGCAGCTCCGAAGCCGGCCGGTGACGACATCGGCAGGAAGCCTGTGGCCGCCCGCCGGAATGAAAAGTCCGGAAGCTCAGCACTTGTCACCCTGGGTTCCGCCCGTGACCGACTGATTTCGTACCGTTCGGTCCAGGCTGAAATGGTCGAAACCGTCGACCTCGGCCTGCGAAGATTCCGCATGAAAGGCAGTTATCTGCAGGGGACGGATCTGAAACTTCGGCTTGAGTACGACCTCCTGGTCGGGAACACTGAAGCTCATTTGGTCGAAGTCTGTGACGGGCAGATTCTGTGGACGCATCAGAAAATCGGAGAAGAGGAGCGGGTTACTCGTCGCAACGTTCGTCAGATCCTGACCGCCGCCAGTTCGGCCGGAAAGACTCCACAAAACCTGCTTACAGCTGAACTGGGACTCGGCGGTCTGCCCGGATTACTTGCCGGCATACAGAAGTCCGTCCAATTCGAAAAGCAATGGGAGCAGGACGTCAACGAGCAAACGTTCGTCGTGATCGAAGGTGGCTGGAAGAAGAGCTACCGCTCAAAATTCCTTGGCCCGGACTCGGATCCGAAGCAACCGCTGCCAGCCTTCGTCCCGGATCAGGTTCGGATCTACTTCGAACAGGAATCCCTGTTCCCCCGTCGCATTCTGTACATGAAGCGTTCAGAGGATGGCACTCGCCGACCGATGGTCACACTGGACTTCGTCGACGTACGGTGGGATGTCGAACTGGCCAAAGACGCCTTCAACTACACGCCGCCGGAAAAAATCGCACGACAGGACGTCACGCAGGCCTACATCAACCGCTTCGCTCCGCCGGAGCAGGACGAAACATCCAAAGCGCCAACCGAGCAGTCTGCTACCGAGTAACCGATAACTCATTTTCGATTCGCGAAGTCAGAATTGATTATGTCCAGAAAACGTCGTTGGACACCTCCGAAGTTGAGCTACCAGGCAACCCCGGATCAGCCGACGGTTCCAAGCTGGATTGTCTCGATCTGTCTCCACGGCACGCTGATGTTCTGCTTTGCGGCCGGCCTGCAAAGTTGCGAACAAGGTCAATCCGGTGCGAGTGACGAGAACTTCCGCGACGTCGGCATCTACATCAAAGACGCTGCCGAGCAGGAAGAAAACAATTTCGCGGAAGAAACAGCCGAATCACCGGCGCCAGAACTCTCGCAGGCCAATACGGAAACCGTCCCAACCGAAGCCGAACTGGCCGATGCCGCGGCCGAGAGTTTGGATAATATCCCGAGTGACCTGGTCAACCTTCCCGAACTGGACACGTTATCTGTCATTGGAGCGGGCCAGGCAGTAAGCCTGCCGGCGCCGGCTGCTGCTGCCAACGTCTTTGAATCAACCGACGGCGCACCGGTCGCCGCAACGACGCAGTCAACGAAACACGGCGAGACATCATTCTTTGACATCAAAGCTGCTGGAACCAAATTCGTCTACGTCGTCGACTACTCAAGCAGCATGGGCTTCTACCATCAGCTTTCGGTGGCAAAAGGCGAAGTCGCAGCGAGTCTGCAAAGTCTCGATTCCACGCAGCAATTCCAGGTGATTTTTTACAATACCAGCTATCGGGAAATGTCGCTGAGCAATCGGGCACCGACGACATGGTGGGCAACTGACATTCGTAAGAATCAGGCTCGGCAATACCTGAGCTCTATCGGTCCCGAAGGTGGCACGGCACACATGCCCGCTCTTAAAAAAGCTCTGGGCTACAGCCCGGAAAACATCTTCCTGCTGACGGATGCCGAACAGCCAATCCTGACCGCAGCCGATCTCAACGAGATTAAGCAGATCAATCGAGGAAAAACGGCCATCCACACTGTCGAGTTCGGCCGCGGCGGAAACCTCAATGTTGACAATTTTCTCAAGAAGCTCGCTCGCGAAAACGGCGGCAGCTATCGCTATCGCGACGTGACGAAATTCGGCAACCGATAACCAACGTCGACGATGTAATCGCCAGTGTGACCGAAGACTCATTTCGACGGATTGAAAGGCGAGTTCGATGCGGACAGTCAGGAGCCGCCTTCAATTCTGCTTGCTGCTGATTCTGACCGTCAGCCGCAGCGCAACCGCTCAGTACACCGACGAAGTCGTACAACGTGGCTCCACACCAGGCAGCCGCATAACGGTCCGCTGTCAGATTCTCGATTACACAGGTAGCAAGCTGACCGCGAAACAGGCAGCGAGCAGCAAACCGTTCGAGATCAAAGCGGCCAACGTTATTACCGTTAGGACGGCACAAACAACGGCGCAGAAAGCCGGGATCAAAGCATTCAGCGAAGGAAAGACTCGCGACGCAGAATTTCAATTCACAGAAGCCATCAACTCAGAGCCCAGAATCTGGATGCGCCGCGAGATTCTGACAATGCTCGTCCGGTGCGCACTCAAGCGAAACGACTTCCTGACTGCTGGTACGCGGTTTCAGCTGTTGTTCGAAAGCGATTCCGAAACCGCTCACATGGACCTGGTCCCGCTGCTGTGGAACGACGACATCGTGGACGGCGAAACTCGAACGGCCGCGATCGCCTGGCTGCAGGACGAGAAGCCGCTTGCCCGGCTTCTGGCGGCAAGCTGGCTCTTCTTCGATCCAGGGCACAGCGCGGCCGCCTTTGCCGTGCTGAACGAACTGGCCAGAGCTCCCCCCGAACGTATTCGCCAACTCGCTAGTTGGCAACGACGCCGATTACAAATCCGTTCACGAGATGTCACGGATTTCAATCTGCAACGGTGGGACGCTGCAGTTGCGAGCCTGGAACCCACTCTTCGTCCAGGTCCCACTTTTATACTGAGTCGAGGCTATGTTGTTCGGCAGGACTTTGAATTCGCCGCCGCAACATTCTTGAAAGTCCCGTTGATTCACGACTCCGAGCACCCGATCAGTGCCGAGAGTCTGCTGCTGGCTGGCCAGGCACTGACGAAAATCGGGTTACGTAAAGATGCAGCCAGACTTTATGTGGAAATCCTCGACCGCTACGCCTACGCCGCCGCCAGTACCCAGGCTCGCAGTGCCCTCGACCAACTGACGACAAAGAATTAAGGAATATCACCTCCCCCTCTTTGTGGGATAGGTCTTGGTCTCAGCCGCGGATGAAGTAGCTTCGATCTTCTTGTCCGCGACCAAATTCAGACGCTCAGTCAAACATTCGCTCCATCACTCGATAGCCTGGTTCGACGAAACCTAGCGAACGATATGTCTCCTGCGCGCGATCGTTTTCATTCTCAACGTATAGCCGCAGTCCGACGACGCCGTGAGTCGACTCGGCAAGTTGCTCAAGATGTTGATGCAGCTTCCGGAAAACTCCCAGCCGTCGAAAGTCGGCATGAACGTAGACACTCTGCAGCCACCAGATGTCTCCGTTCCGCCAGTCGCTCCACTCGAAAGTGTGCATCAACTGTCCGACGATCTGCCCGTCCCTGGTACACGCGACGATGTATTTTCCGTGCCGGACATCACTCAGTAAAGCTGACACGCCCAGGCGAACGGTCTCCGGATCAAGGGGTTTGCCCTCAGTTTCTGCGGCCAGACGACAGTTAAATTCAGCGATCGTTTCGGCATCGTTATGCGTCGCATTGCGAATTGTGATTTCGTTTTCGGGCACCGTTGCACCTGCTAATTGTGTCGTGCGGATCGCAGTCTGTGGCAATGCATCCGAGTGAACCCGAATAAGGCATCGCCGGATGTCAGACGGTCATGCTATCGTAATCGCCTATGCTGACAAGATATGACAGGGGCTGAGTTACTTATCGTAACTTATGTATCTCACTCAACGCTCAGTCCACGTTACGTTGAGACTCGTTCCGAACCAGGTAGACGCTGTTGATGACTCGTCCATTGTACATTGTGACTAGCCTGGCCGTTGCTTCCGTGTTGGCTGGCTGCTTTCGAGACGTGAATTCAGATCAAGACAAGCCGATCGTCCGCGTGGACACGCCGCTTTCTGAAGAAGCTGAATCCACGATTCCTGCCGATAAAGACAGCAGTTCCGCAAAATCACAGCTGACAGAAGCCGACCTGGCTCGCACAAGCTGGGAAAACCCTTTCCGCCCCAGGCTATGGTCATCTGAAAATTGGCGCATCGCTGAAAACTCGATGATCTGCGATTCGGACAGTGGGCAGCCAGCAACATTCTTCAGACCGTATCGCAGTGTCGTGATTGAATGTCGATTCAGTCGCACAAAGGAGAATGAATCAGAGACGGCGACCGAAGAACATATGCCGATCGAATGCGAAATTCGATTGATAAACCGCAATTCGAACCGATGGGTGAGTTTGTCGCTCAGGCCGACTCACATCACACTGGCCGAATCGGCTGATGGTGCAAACTCGACTATGCGAACGCTGCGTGAGACTGACAGAAGCAGCGGCGACTCGATATCCGAAGTCGTAGTTCGACTAACCCTCACACCGAATCGCTTACTGGTTACCGTTGACGGACAACTGAAAATCAACGCAACTCGGCCAGGATCAATTATGATGGTCGACTGTCTCGCCCAGTTCGTTGTGTTAAAACGCAACATCGTGCTCAGTGACGTTAGATTTGAAGGCGACTGAATTGTAGCCGTGTTTCTATCACAAAATTGCCAAAGTCAATCTTCGGCGAATTGCACAATGAAGAATGATCCATGCAGTCAGTACTGAGAATTCCAACCAATAACGGGCTGGCGATCCTTGTCGCGGTTTGCCTGGCGGCAACCTCGTCGAGCGTTCACAGCACCGATCAGTCGCCGGACGATCGCGCATTGGAAAACCAGGCTGGCATTCGTTTTTTTGAATCGAACATCCGACCGATCCTCGTCAAGCATTGCTACGAGTGCCACTCGAGTCAGTCTGGATCGGCTGAGGGTGGTTTGCGACTTGATTCGCGAGATGCCATTCGAGCCGGCGGTGATCGCGGACGAGCCATCGTGCCAGGGGCGTCTGAAGAGAGTTTGCTGCTGACCGCGATTTCACATTCTGATCCGGACCTGAGAATGCCTCCTCAGCAACGAAAGCTTCCAGATTCTGTCATCGCTGACTTGCGAAAGTGGATCACGATGGGTGCCCCCGACTCTCGCGAGGGTTCATCGTCTGATCAGACTGCGACAGGAAAATCCGGCCGAGATTTCTGGGCTTATCAATCGCCAGCGAAACCTGTCGTTCCGAGAGTCGACGGCGACATTTGGTCGAAACGAGATATCGATCATTTCGTTCGTGGAAAGCTCCAGGATAACGGACTCGTTCCATCAGGCGATGCGGAAATGCCGACGCTGCTGCGACGGCTTTACTTTGATCTAACTGGCCTCCCGCCATCGCCAGTCGCGACCAATCAGTTTGTCAGTCGGGTCGAATCAACAGGTGTCGACAATGCTCTGGCAACGAAAGTCGACGAGCTACTGTCCTCGTCACAGTTCGGCGAACGATGGGGAAGGCACTGGCTGGACGTCGCTCGGTTTGCGGAATCAAGTGGCAAGGAGGCCAACATCTCTTTTCCTTACGCGTGGCGGTACCGCGATTACGTTATCGACAGCGTGAACGCGGACATCCCGTACGACCGTTTCCTGACCGAGCAACTGGCTGGTGATCTGCTGCCGTTCGATTCTCCGCAGGAACGAGCACGCCTTTTGACCGCAACTGGATTTCTGGCGGTTGGAACGAAGAATCTTGACGCGATGAATCCGGTGCAGTTTCAGGCTGACATCGTGGACGAGCAGATTGACACCACTACGCGAGCAATCCTGGGCAGTTCCATCGCTTGCGCCCGCTGTCACGATCATAAATTTGACGCATTCTCGATGACGGATTACTACGCGCTGGCAGGCATCTTCGCGAGTACGAAAACGTATTTTGGAACAGCGGTCTCTCCCGCTAATCGAGTCGGCGGTGATCCCTTGCAGCTTCCGAACGAGGCCGGCCTGCCCGTTTATCATAAGTCGATTAAGCCGGCACGAGTCGCGCAGCTCGAGGCAGACATGGCTAAGCTTCGTCAGGAAGAGAAGGATGGTCGAGCAGCAGTTTTCAAAGCGATCAAAGAAGGTCGCGACGCTTCAGGTATTTTCACGTTGCGTGATGCTCTTCGCATTTTCTGGCGAACCGGTTCAATCGAAGGCCAGCTTGAGAAGGTCGATTCCGATGGCAAAGCTCTACCGCTAGCGATGGGTGTGCGCGATCGAGAAAAAATCATCGATGTTCCCATTTTGAAACGCGGAGAGATTGGTCAGCCCGGAGAAACCATCGCGAGAGCATTCCCGGTGGCGTTCGACGTGGATGCGACGAAGACGTTTCCGAAAAATTCCAGTGGTCGACTGGAGTTTGCGAAATGGCTAACTCGGCCAAAGCATCCGCTCACCTCGCGCGTCATGGTCAACCGAATCTGGAAGTACGTCTTTGGTCAAGGCCTTGTTGCGACCGTCGATGACTTCGGTTCGACCGGTCGACCTCCGAGTCATCCACAACTTCTGGATCACCTGGCTCTGAGATTCGTTGAGAATGGCTGGTCAGTCAAAACGATGATTCGGGAGCTTGTTCTCTCGCGTACTTATCGTCAGGCATCTACGTGGCGAAAAGCTGCGTTTGTTTCTGATCCGGACAACACGTTGCTTTGGAGAATACCCAAACGTCGTCTTGAGGCTGAGGCAATTCGCGATGCGATGTTAGCTGTTTCCGGTGAGCTTGATCTCACAAGACCTGAAGCTTCGCTGGTTGGGCGAGTCATCGGCGATCGACCAATCTCGTTGATTGGCCTGGACAAACGCCTTTCGAAAGATCTTGATGGAAGCGTGTATCGCTCGGTCTATCTGCCGGTAATCCGCGATCGACTCCCCGATGTGCTGGAAATATTTGACTTTGCGTCGTCGAGTGTTGTGACGGGAGCTCGAGAAAAGACGAATGTGCCAACGCAGGCTCTCTACCTGATGAACAGCTCGTTTGTGCAGGATCGCGCGGCCTCGCTAGCCCAACGTTTTCGCAAAGAAGCTGGCGATGATCGAAGGGCTGGAGTTCGTTTCGTATTTCAACTGTGTTTTTCCCGGCCGCCAACGAGCGACGAAGAATCCAGTGCGTTAGATTTTTTGTCGGCCGGCTCAGCACAATCAGACACGGCTAATGACTCGAATGCTCAAGCTGATGCACTCAGTAGTTTCTGCCAGGCGATCCTCAGCACGGCCGAGTTTCGGAACCTGGACTGAACTGAAAGGAAGCGTGAGCCATGACGTTCGATACACCGTCTATCTTGTCTCAAATCACTCAGCCGCGCCGAGCCGCACTGAAGTCTCTGGCGACGGGGTTCGGTTACCTGGCCTTCGCCGGGCTGGCTCAGAACGAGGCTGCGCGGGCTGCAGGTAAGTCAGACAGCGAACTTGCTCCTAAGCCGACGCACTTCGTACCAAAAGCGAAACGCGTCATCTTCCTCTGCATGAACGGAGGACCGTCGCACGTTGACCTGTTCGATCATAAACCGATGCTCGCAAAGCAGGCTGGTAATGATACCAGGAAAAACGGTCCACGGATGATGCCGTCGCCTTTCAAATTCTCTCAACATGGGCAGTCAGGTCATTGGTTTTCTGACGTGTGTCCGAACGTCGCGAAGCATGCAGACGACATCTGCATGATTCACAGCATGCAGACCGAATTGCCGAACCATTCTCAGGCATTCACTCAGCTTCACACAGGCAGCTTTCAGTTCACTCGTCCCTCGATGGGAGCTTGGACGGTTTACGGTCTGGGTACTGAGAACACGGACCTGCCGGGGTTCATTACGCTCAATCCGCCATCAGACAATGGTGGTGCAAGAAACTACGGAACCAGTTTTCTGCCGTCCATCTTTCAGGCCACGAAGATCGGTACGAATCAAATTCCCAGATTCTACGCCAAACTGATGGGCGTCGATCAGGAGCCTGGCCCGCCGCTGAAGAACATCCGCAATTTGCGAATCTCACCGAAGCAACAACGGCGACAACTCGATCTGATTCGCGAGCTGAACTCATCCAAGCTGAAACGCGATGTCCATCACCCCGAGATTGAAGGAGCGATCGAGACGTTTGAACTTGCATTCCGGATGCAGAACTCGGTGCCCGCGCTGCTCGATCTGAAGTCCGAGCAATCATTTACATTCAAGTCGTACGGTATCGGTTCGGGATTGCCGACTGATCGATTCGGTAGACAGTGCCTGTTGGCTCGGCGCATGGCCGAAGCCGGCGTTCGCTTCATCGAGCTGACCGCCCCCGTCGGGTGGGACCATCATTTCGATCTGAAGGGCAACCTCACTGAAAGCTGCGCCGCAACGGACCAGCCGGTCGCAGCACTACTTGCGGATCTCAAAGAACGCGACATGCTGAAAGACACGCTGGTCATCTGGGCGGGCGAGTTCGGCCGGACTCCGTACGCCCAAAGCGGAACCGGCCGAGATCACAACAACAAAGGCTTCACGACCTGGATGGCCGGCGGCGGAGTCAAAGGTGGGACGAGATACGGGTCGACCGACGAGTTCGGTCACAAAGCGATCGAGAATCCTGTCAGCATTCATGATTGGCACGCGACGATCCTGCACCTGCTCGGCCTGGATCACGAACGTCTCACCTTCAACTATGCCGGTCGGGATTTCCGCCTGACCGACGTCTACGGAGACGTCGTCAACGAAATTATTTCGTGAAGGCTGAGACGGAACTGAGCTTCGGTTGATTGGGTTGCCGATATGCCCTTGGTTCAGCGGTTCGAATAATGAGTCTCGGTCGCCAAAACTCCGCGTTTTCGGCGGACTTGATACGGAAGACCGCCAGGTTACAATCCCTCGCTCCATTGAATTGCGATCCACGGGGAAGCCCGTCCGAAGAAGAGAAAGTCGAGTTATGACAAGGGTTTGCGACGTTTGCGGCAAACAGGCGGGGCGAGGAAACAAGCTCGCACAACGCGGTAAAGCCAAGTACCTCGGTGGTAACGGTCGAAAAACGACGGGCATCACCAAGCGATATTACTACCCGAATCTGCAGAGCATCCGTATCCAGACGCCGGAAGGTGCGGCTCGGAAAAAGGTCTGTGTAAACTGCATTCGGTCGAATCGGATTCAAAAAGCTGTGGTACGAGAGCCGTTTACGATTCCCGGCCAGGGCTAGATCGACTGTACGCAGCCTTTCGTAGAGAAATCGCGAAAGTGCAAGAATTTCGAACGAGAAATATCAGCACCCCGACTGCTTCCAGGCAGCCGGGGTGCTTTCATGTCTGATCTGCGGTTTCTGAAGATTTCTGTGGCCCGATCGAGCACCAGCGAGCGAGATATTGTGTCGGAAGTTTTCAACCGCTCGGAAGGTCGAATGAGGAGAGTTATCCCATGCTGAGTCCAGAAGACGTCCAGAAAGTGGCGACGCTTGCTCGCCTGAAACTGTCCGAAGAAGAGCTGGAACAAATCGGCCACCAGCTTGGTGAGATCCTCGATTACGTTGCCGTATTGGACGAAGTTGACGTTTCAGAAGTCGAGCCGATGGCTCACGTCGCTGATGTCTTTAACGCGTTTCGTGCTGACGAAACACGAGTAAGTCTGCCTCGCGAAGAGTCTCTGTCGAATGCGCCGAAGACAGACGGAAAGTACTTCCTCGTTCCGCAGATTCTGGAAAATGCGTAACGGTCGTTGACGGCTCGTGCTTTACTCAATCCCGAAAACCAGGCGTCAGACCTGGAACCCCGGAGCTGATTTGCGATGGACATAACTGGATCAACAACCGGCCAGCTTCTCGACGCGATGCAGAATGGCACTGTCTCGGCTGTCGAGGTGACACAGGCCTATCTCAACGAGATTTCCGCCCACGGCGAAACTGTCGGAGCATTCCTGTCGGTCGACTCCGAAGGATCACTGACTCAAGCTGCTGAAGTCGACCGGAAGCGGTCAAGTGGCGAATCGCTTGGCAAGCTGGCCGGGCTGCCGGTCGCCGTGAAGGACAACATCTGCACGAAGGGCCTGGCAACAACCTGCGCGAGTCGAATGCTGGAGAACTTCGTTCCACCTTACGACGCTCACGTGACGACGCAGTTGCAGAACGCCGACGCGATCATCATCGGAAAGGCTAACCTCGATGAATTTGCAATGGGGTCATCGACTGAGAACTCTGCTCTGCAAGTAACGAGAAACCCTTGGAACATCGACCACGCACCAGGTGGTTCCAGCGGTGGTTCAGCAGCGGCAGTCGGTGCTCGACTGGCTTCGATGGGAATTGGCAGTGACACTGGAGGTTCCATTCGTCAGCCGGCTTCGTTCTGTGGCGTGGTCGGAATGAAGCCAACTTACGGTCGTGTTTCTCGATATGGACTTGTTGCTTTTGCCAGTTCGCTCGACCAGATCGGCCCGTTTGCGACCGACGTAACAGGCACCGCACGGCTGCTTGAATCGATCGCGGGCTACGACGTACGGGACTCGACCAGCGTCGACCGTCCAGTTCCAGGTTACTCAGCGACGGTCGAGCAACCACTTGAAAACCTGCGCGTCGGCGTGGTTTCTGAATTTTTTGGTGAAGGTATCGATTCAGACGTCGATGCTTCGATTCGAGCAGCTATCGACGTCTATCGATCGCTTGGTGCTGAAGTCTCTGAAGTCTCACTGCCGCACACCAGATATGCGGTTGCGACCTACTATTTGATTGCCTGCTCAGAAGCATCGAGCAACCTCGCACGCTATGACGGAGTTCACTACGGACGACGAGCTGAGCAGTTTGAAAACATGATCGACATGTACGCCGCCAGCCGAGCTGAAGGTTTTGGAGCGGAAGTCAAACGCCGAATCATGCTCGGCGTATTTGCTCTATCAGAAGGCTACAGCGATCAGTACTACCTGAAAGGTCTAAAGGTACGACGGCTGATCCGCAACGACTTCGACGCCGCTTTCGAAAACGTTGACGTCCTTGCAGGGCCAACCTGCCCGACACCTGCCTTCAAAATCGGTGAACTCGTTGATGATCCGCTGCAGATGTACTTGTCAGACATTTGCACAATCAGTGCCAATCTGGCGGGCATTCCGGGAGTGTCCGTGCCGGCTGGATTCAGCAGCAACGGTTTACCGATCGGTCTGCAACTTCTGGCCGGACCGTTCGAAGAAGAGAAGCTGCTACGAGCCGCTCGGATGTTCGAACGCGAAACGGTCTGGCATACAAAGCGTCCGTCATTCAGCTAGCTGCGGAATTACGAAGAACCGCCACCCTGCAAACTGCATTGTTCCTCTTACAAGCTGAACCAGCAGACGAGAGTCGATATGGAATTTACACCGATCATCGGGCTCGAAGTTCACGTTCAACTTCTGACGAAGTCAAAACTGTTCTGCGGCTGCCCGAACCTTTTCAATCCGGACAACCCAAACGTGCAGACGTGCCCGGTGTGCATCGGCCTGCCTGGTTCACTGCCTGTGATGAATCAGGAAGCGTTGCGACTGTCGCAGAAAACCGCGATGGCGTTGAACCTGAACCTTGCAAACTTCACCAAGTGGGACCGTAAGCAGTATTACTACCCGGATCTGCCGAAGGCTTATCAGATCAGCCAGTTCGATTTGCCATTCAGCTACGACGGCTGGGTTGAGGTCACGCTGCCGTCGTCGGGCGAAACAACCAAAGTGCGGCTGATTCGAGCTCACCTGGAAGAAGACGCTGGCAAGAATATGCACGACGAATCCGGTCGTGGTGGTGACAGCAAGGTCGACCTCAACCGAACCGGTACTCCGCTGCTTGAAATTGTTTCGGAACCGGATATCCGCTCGGCGGAAGAAGCTCGCGTGTTTCTTGAAGAACTCCGCCTGTTACTCCGATACATCGAGGTTTCCGACTGCAACATGCAGGAAGGCAGCATGCGTTGCGATGCCAACGTGAACCTGCACGTTCACGAGGACGGCGAGAAGATCCCGACACCGATCGTCGAAGTGAAAAATCTGAACAGCTTTCGCGGAGTCGAAGCAGCGATCGAGCACGAGATCAAGCGGCAGATCAAAGCATGGGAAACCGACCGCAAACGCATTGGCGACGTCCCGAAAGAAACTCGCGGCTGGGACGCCGATCGCGGGCAGACTTTTGGTCAGCGAGGCAAAGAAGACGCCGCAGATTACCGGTACTTCCCCGATCCTGACCTCGTGCCGGTGACCACGACTGACGAACAGTTTGACGCCATTCGAGCTACGTTGTGTGTCTTTCCCGCCGATCGTCGCAATAGTTACGTCAGCGATCTTGGGCTCTCCGACTACGACGCCAGCGTGATCGTTGATCAGGGCCGAGAGTATGCTGACTACTTTGATGAAGTCACTTCGGTCTGCGGCGACGGCAAGCAAGCGGCCAACTGGCTGACGCAGGATGTCCAACGCGAACTCAACGATCGCAAGATCGAGATCGCGGAATTCTCCATTTTGGCGTCCGTTCTGGGAACCGTTCTTCAGAAGATTGTGAAAGGCGAGATTACGATAAAGAGTGGGCGAGCGGTCTTCACCGAACTACTTGCGCAGTCCGACGATGGCTCGGACGTAACTGCCAACTCAGTCGACACAATCATCGCTGACAAGGGCCTCGGTAAAGTGCAGGATACCGGAAAAATCGACATCGCGATTCAGGCAGTGATCGGCAACGAGCGCAACGCCAAAGCCGTCGAAGACGTCCGTGGCGGAAAACAACAAGCAGTTGGTCCATTGATCGGCCAGGTTATGCGCGAACTGAAAGGCGCCGACGCCGGCTCCGTCCGTCAGATGATCATCGACAAGCTGACATCGTGACGCCCCGCAGGTCCGGCACCTTTGAAACGCTGCCCCTGGGTTTTGTTAGCGTGAAGGAACTGGCGGCTTGCCCGGGCCTTCCGGTTTCGGTGCTGGTCGTTTACTTCTGACGCCATAGTCGTTCATGAGATGGTGTAGCGTCGATTCGAATCGCTCCATTCGGTAAGCCAGGTCGTGGCGGTGGTAGTGGTTTCTTGACGACCAGTGTCTGATGTCGTCTACAACGTGATGGAACAGCCGATCCATGTCATGCAGGTCTTCCACGATGTGATTCTCATGGTCCGTTCCGCGATGAGCGTCGTCGTGTGCGAGATCGTGAATGTGGATGGCGTCTTCGAGGGCCGTGTACACCTCGCGGTAGGTCTCGCGGTAACCTTGCTCGTGTTGATAATGGTTGTACATTTCCCAGCAGATCGTATTTGCTTCCCGCTGCAGTCGATCGGCCAGCGTGTCTACGTGACGCCTTTCGCCGAATGTCGACCGGGCTCGATCATGAGCGTGACTGGCCTGAGCGTGACTGGCCTGAGCGTGACTGGCCTGAGCGAAAGCACTGTTGCCTTGCTGAAGACCAAGGAGGCCAACAGCGGCAATGGCGATTAGATGTTTCATTCTTCTGCCCCTTCGTGGTGAACAGGATTGTGGAATCTTTGCTCAGGCACTTTTGATTGGCGACTTCAGGGAATGGCTGAAGTACCAGGTGGCTGAGCGGCACAGCAGGCCAACTTGGAACGCAGCATGAGTGCCGCTTGTGATCACGTACGACGTAAGTCACGGATTGGATATATCTTACGATTCGTCACGGGCTGAGCAGTCACATTTGGCATGTTGTCGTGTAGAGGACGCGTGTAGTGAATCTGATGACGTTTCAGCAGCTTCGGACTGCCTTACCGGGGCTCCAGAAATCCATGGAGCGGGCCATCGCCGGCAGGCCGTTTCACAGCGAACAGCTCGAACACAGCAAGAGGAATCAGTCAGCTTGCCCATGCGGTCATCGGGTAGAACCAATCGCCTGCGATGTTTGTGACGATGAAGAATCTGGCCGTGAGACGCAGCACGACGGCTGAACACAGCAGGATGTAACATCTCATCATCCAGCGACGATGCTGCACGAAACGCCTTCGAACCGCAGCTCGCCGGCCCAACCAGACGGTTGCCACCGCTAGCGATGCAAAGCCGACACTCCCGTCCAGGCATACATAGCCATCCACACGCCGCTTGGAGTCACCATCAGAAGAACAAGTAGACCTGCATTCTTCCGGCGTAGCGATGCCATCGGGGAAACTGCTTTCGCATACGATCACTCAAGAGGAACAGCCCGAGGATCAATGTCAAAGGGCCCGCAGCAATGTGAGTGTAGAATGCCCATTGGTACGTACCGAAAAAGTACGAGTCTCGGCCGGGCAGAAAGTCTGACTCGAAATTCGGCGGCAGGTAATCGCGATAGTTCATCACGACGGTCAGCGTGACCTTAAGACTCAGCAGGCAGATTGCAGTCGTAAGAACAGCCTGTGTTCTCCATCTCGATGAGACTCTTCTTGTCGGATCGACCGGTTTGCACAGAAAGATCACGAAGAAGGCTTCAGGTTTACGAGCAGGATTCCGATCGCGACGGCCGCTCCAGAAACAAATAACCACGGTGACACAGGGTCTCCGCGAAGGAGTACGGCAAACAGGATTCCAAACAGCGGCGTCGCAAAACTGAAGACTGCAATTTTTGACGCGGAGTGTTTTTTAAGCAGCCGAGCCTGAATCGCGAAGCACAATCCGGCGACGGCGATTCCCTGGTAGGCGATGCCTGCCAATGCGGCTTGTGTCTTTGCGTCGTGAAGAACTGCGAGGATCGAAAAACGAAACCCTTCGACAGTGTAGCCCCACAAGGCAAACAGCACCGTACCAAAAACCGCGTGCCAGAAAATAAAACTGTCCGGGTGGATGCTCCCGACTGAATGTTTTGTGTAAGCAATCTTCACCGCAAGAATCAGAGCGCTGAGGATTAATAGCAGGTCACCGTCGAGTGACGCATTTTCAAGAACGGTCTCCGTATCTGGCCGACCAGTCGTCGCCAGGATCAAACCGACTCCGAAAGCAGCCAGTACGAGACCAATGATTAGCCGGGCCGAAAGCCGTTCCGTCTTTGTGATGAAGTGGTCAATCGCGACGAGCCAGAAGATGAAAGTGTTAATAAAGATTGTGCCGTGCGACGCGTTTGACCAGTGGATCCCCAGGGTGAAAAGTCCGATCTGAAAAAACAGCAGGACGCCACCGATCAACGGTTTGCGGAGTTCGTACCAGGTCAGTCTCAGACTCGTGCCGTGAAACATCGACCAGAAAAACATAAACACGATCGCGACAGCGAATCTCAAACCGGCGACAGACACCGGCGGCACGAGATCCGTTGAAAATCTAACCGCCGTCGGCGTGCCGGCCCACAGAACAACCGTCAGTAAAGTCAGAACGACTGCCGATATTGTCAGCGGCTGATTTGAGCGATGCTCAGAATTCATGCGGAACTATCTAAGGCGACGGAGTATCAGAGCCTCGCGGGTTGCGACGAACACTCCGAGACCAGTGCCGGATTCCTCGCTCGTTTATTGATTTCAGGACGATGTACCAGGATGCAGCCACAACGGTGCCGGCAATTCCGAACGCAATCCAAGCATACATTCTCAATGTGGCCTGAAGTTCGAAGACTGGTTTCAAGACATCCGAACGACGTTCCTGCACGATCGCCGTCCAGTCCGTTTCTCCAACAGAGGAAAACGCTGCCAGCCATTCGCCGCTCGAACCTTTCGGATCAATCGTTTGAAGCGGATCTTCATAATGTTCAAGACGGACTGCAGTCTCCCCAGCGGTTCGGATGCGCTGGAGAGTAGTTTCAGCAATTGCAACATCCTCGGTCAGTTCAAGGCTCGCCTCTGAACTGACGAGTGCGTCAGTCGGTGATGCATCACCGGAGTCGACGCTGGCCAATCGCGAGTGGTCGAGTAAACGCCCGTTTCGGTTATCGGCAAGAGCGATTGTTCTAGTGACTCCATTACTTCCGCGAATACTTCCTCGGTATTGCGAAAGTAGTTGCTCGAGATGCGTCGTGCGGGCCAGAACTCCGATGATGCTCACATTGTTCTGATCCCAGACAGGCACCGACAATGCCACCATATTTCTGAACGTTGACTTTGATTCAAACGGCAACGAGATATACGGTTGCTGAATAGGGCCGGTGCCGTCTGTCGCCTTGCCGCGTTCGTACTCGATGCTGTGA
>CALGTK010000084.1 GCA_937904325.1 uncultured Planctomyces sp. | reverse complement strand
CGGTCAGTGCGTCGAGTTTCAACAGGCCAAGCGTTCGAAGATGGAGCATGACTTCTGGTACACCGCCAGCCAGAAACATCTGTACGGTGGGATGCCCGACGGGACCGTTAGGCAGCACGTCGACTAATCGAGGAACCTGTCGATTGATGCGGCTCCAGTCGTCGACAGTTGGTCGTTCCAGGCCGCCTGCAAACGCCGTCGCCGGAATGTGCAGAAGTAGATTGGTAGAACCACCACACGCAGCGTGCAGAACCATCGCGTTGTGGATGGAGTCTGCTGTCAGGATGTCGCGCATTGTGAGCTTCTGCTTTTGCAATTCGACGACGGCTCGGGCTGATCGAGTTGCGATATCCAGCCAGATTGGTTGTCCGGACGGGGCCAGAGCGCTGTGTGGCAGGCTCATGCCAAGAGCTTCGGCGACGACCTGCGCTGTTGCCGCTGTGCCGAGAAACTGACAGCCACCACCAGCGCTTCCGCAGGCACGACACCCTTGTTCGGCTGCGTACTCAAGCGAGATTTCCTGATGCGCGAATCTTGCTCCGATTGACTGAACCTTGCCGGCGTCTTCTGCTCGTTTTGCTGGCAGAGTGACTCCGCCAGGGATTACGACGCATGGCAGGTCATGCTGGCTGGCCAGAGCGAGCATCGTCGCCGGCAGTCCCTTGTCGCAGGTCGCGACGCCGAGCACTCCAGTTCGCAGGGGCAAAGATCGAATCAGACGTTTCATGACGATGGCGGCGTCGTTGCGGTAGGCAAGACTGTCCATCATCGCCGTCGTGCCTTGAGAACGCCCGTCGCAAGGATCGCTGCAATAAGCGGCGAAGGGCAACCGTTCGTGTTGAACGAGTTCTGCGGCCGCGGCCTGCATCAACAGGCCCACTTCCCAATGGCCGGTGTGATAACCCAGCGCGATCGGCTTTCCGTCTTCTCCGCGGATGCCGCCCATCGTGCTCAGGATGAGAACCTGGTCCCACAGAAGCTGCTGAGGATCCCAGCCCATTCCGGCGCTTTGTGTCAGACCAAACAAGTCGCCGCTCGGTGCTTCCCGCAACAGCTTATCGGTTAGCGGCAGCGATCCCGAGGGGCCGTCGCCAACGGTTTCGACGGCCAGAACATTGATATCGTCAGATTCAACCAGTCGTTGAAAGTCAGCGTCCATCGTTCACTCCTTGGGGTGATGCTCGGCTATGACTTTGGCTGATCATCGTCGTCTTTGATTCGATACTTTTCGAGCATCCAGCCCCATGTCACGTATTGCACAATGCCGATCGCCATAACTCCAGCCATCACAAGCAGGATGAGAAGAATGTCCGGGATGACGAGTGCTGCCAGCGCGAACAAAGCCAGTCCACAAACCAGAACACCAGCCAGGGCAATGTAGGTCGCTGTGTTTTTTCGCTGCTGTTCGTATGGATCCTGCGGCATGATCAACCAGTCTTAAAACCGCAGCCAGAAAACAGCGGCACAACAAAAATAAAAGAACGAAAACAGCGAGTCTTATTCGTCTTCTTTGCGAACCTTCGCGTCTTTGCGACTTTGCGTCATGTTTGCAATTATCAATCTCTGTTTTACAGATTGTTTAATTAGCTAAGAGGCCGACAAATAACCGAATTTCGATGATGTAGTTCACTGGAACTCTCAGCTTTTTACGGTAGTTCTTTGTCAGCCTTTAAGGAGCGTACTCAGGAATTAATTCCCCACCGTGGCACGATAGGCCGAGTCGTTAGACGATGTCAGGCTGACGCGCCGGAGTCGCGTGCCGTAGAAAGCGGAAAGTAATTGTGAACACGATAGTAAGCGAGGGTGGATTATTCCTTAAAGTGCTGTTCGAGTTGCTCATGCCGGTAGTCGAAGCCGTCCTCAAGATTTTCAAGGATCTTTGACGCCGTCATGATCATTCCTGCGACTCCGCCTGGTGGCAGAAATTGAATTCGATCGATGACGACGCATCCGCCGCCTTCCCGAACTTCCAGATGATGCTCGTGAACCCAATGACGAAATGGGCCGTCGATTTGCTCTTCAGTGAATGAGTTGGGTTCGTCAAATGCCGTTATCTCGTGCGTAAGTTGCCGCACGAGCCCCATTGCCTGAACTTTGAAGTCGACCTTTGTTCCCAGTTCATAACGGTCGGGAGCATTCGTGAAGAACAGCCCTATTTCCGGCGGGCTGATTTTCTTAATGCCTTCAGGACTGGAGACCAGGTCAAACACCGATTCAATCGAGCAGGGCAGTTCGACTCTGGCTTCGAAAGATTCCATGCATTTCACCTTATTCTATAACGGAAAAGGAACGCAGAGTTTGCAGAGGACTAATGGAGAGTCAGGAGAGGTTTCTCTTTATCTGCGTTTTTTATCTCTGTGATGTCTGCGTCCATTAAATCGGGAATTACTCACCCGGAACGAGTTTGAAGATCGCACCGATCGGAGTCGTGTAGTAAAGCTCGCCACCCTGGTCCTCCCCGAATGACATGACTGGCAACTTAGAACTTGGGATCGTCCGGTTTTCAGTCGTCGCTTTTTGACGCCAGTCGTACTTCAGGGCGTAAAGAATTCCTGAGACGTAGTCAGCATAGACATAGTAGCCTCCGAGATTTGAAATGGCCTTGCCTCGGTAGACGTGTCCGCCGGTGATTGACTTGCCGTGTTGACCGCCGACTGTCGGCTGAGTGGCCGGGTCGTGCGGGTACTCCCAGATCGGTTCAATCGTCTTTGAGATGGCCTTGCCGCCTCCTTCGTACGCGTGCATACCCTCGCGATGGTTCCAGCCGTAGTTTCCACCTTTCTGGATGATGTCGATTTCTTCCCAGAGTTTCTGTCCCACATCGCCCGCCCACAGATGACCGGTCTCCCGGTCAAAAGACATTCGCCAGATGTTGCGAACACCGTAAGCGTAGATTTCGCCGCGAGCATCCTGACGTCCAACGAAAGGATTGTCCTTCGGAACGGCGTAAGCTTTTCCTTCGTCATGATGGTCGACATCGAGTCTCAGGATACTGCCGAGCCAGGTCTTCAGGTTCTGCCCGTTGAGATGAGGATCGCCGCCCTTGCCGCCATCACCGAGAGCGACGTACAGCATACCGTCATGCCCGAAGGCGATTGTGCCTCCATTGTGATTCCAGTAGGGCTGCGGAATGCGAAGAATTTCCTGCTCGGACTTCGGATCGATCTTATTGGAATCGTTTTTAGAAACGGTGAATCGCGAAATTACCGACGTCAGCGGTGCCGATTTGGTCGTGTAGTAAATGAAGAGCTGGCCGTTGTCTTTGTACTTTGGATGGAAGGCCATTCCCAGAAGACCTTCTTCGTTCTTTTTGTCGTTGTAGACGACCTGGTCTTCGATATCGAGAAATGTGAGTGACTCTTCAGCTTCTTCGTCGTTTTCCAGAATGTGGACGATGCCGAGCTGTGAAGCGATAAAGATTCGATCCGAACCATCGTTGGCATGAGTCACCACGATTGGACGGCGTATCTGTACTCCAGGGAAAACTCGTTGAACGCCAACCTTGATTTCAGAAGTATTAACGTCGGCAGACGATGCTGACTGGAGCGTCGCTGCCAGCAGGACCGCTCCGGAGAAAACAGAAAGCATTCGCATGAGGCACCTCTGAAGTTGTAAGGCGATTGAATTAGCGGGGCGAGTTAATCAACCGTCAGTACAGACTGGTCGATTACTGATACGTACGGGCGAGGAAGATAACGGAACCTTCGGCGAACTGAAAACCAGACGCGCGACACCGACGTCCTAAAACCATCGCCGCTTGTCGACGAGTGTCGCTGGAGGCTTTCCGTTAACAAAACAGCGGATATTTTCAAGTAGTGTGTTCAGATGCCGTTCAGCAATCCGCGGCGATGCGGCGGCGATATGCGGTGTCAGAATTGCGTTGTCCATGCGCCAAAGTCGATGGTCTGGCGGCAGAGGTTCCACCTCAAAAACGTCGAGAGCGGCTCCCGCGATCAGGCGATTGTCCAATGCAGAGGTCAGATTTTCCAGGTCGACGATGATTCCTCGACCGATGTTGATCAGGAATGCCGAGTCCTTCATCTGGTTGAATTGTTCGGTGCGAAACAGTTTATAAGTGTCTGGCGAGTGCGGGGCGGCAATGACGACGAAGTCACTTTCGGCCAGTAGATCTGGCAGACGGTCAGGCATCCAGACTTCGTCGACCACTCCGTCGATCTGTCGGCAGATCGGGTCGACGGCCATAATCTTCATTCCGAATGCGGCCGCACGCCGGCAGACTTCCTGCCCGATGAAGCCCGCTCCAACAACTCCCAGCGTTGCGTCGCCCAGGTGAATGTGGGATCGATCGACCGGCGAAACGGATGATGGCCCCATCACAAACGATTGCTCGGTCATTGCTTCATTGCCAACTGGAGCCCAGCGAGCATCGATCTGCCGTCGAATGTAAAGGTGCAGATTCCGAGCGAAGCACAGAACGTACCCCATCACGTGATCAGCGATGACGTCCGAAAACAGACCGCGCATGTTGCTCAACTGGCACGGATGTTCGATCAGTTCCGGAAACAGATAATGCTCCAGACTCGCCGTGGGAGACTGCACCCACTTTAACTGCTGCGCGGCTGCGAGTAGCTCGGGCGTCATTTTCCCGAAGAAGGCGTCAGAGTCGACGATCTCGTGTTGAGCATCGGCAGGCGAAGCAACATTGCACACGTTCATCTTGCCTGCCGCGTCCTGAACCTTCAGCAAACGAGGTGATTCGACAGCAGGGTGAATAAGCAGTTTCATGATACGAGCATCCTCGGGAAGCAACAGAATCGACAAACTGTGATTTTGCTGAAAGTGTTGAACCACTGTTTGCCACGGTCAACTGACGGGTCAATCTTGCTGCATTCGGAAGATGATCACAGGAAAGCGGCTGGTCCCGGAACTTTTCATGCTTGTCGGTGTTCAATTGGGAAATCGCCTGTATCGCCCAGGGGCAACTGGTGAAGAATAATATTCGTCGCCTCCGTATGCATATTTGTTTTGCGAGTTCGCTTCGACTCAATCAGTAACCGCCCGGATTTATCTGAGAAATCGGGAAGGGCATAAAGAGAATCGCCGTTAACGAGCGAAGTCGATCCTTTGCGGCGTATTCGCCGCAAGGGCTGAGCACGACTCCAGTGCCACTCGTTAGTATCTCGGTCGAAACGGCATCCGCGACAAATCAAAGCCGAAGATTTTGTCTGATAAAGATCCCGACGATGGCACGATGCTTGTTTCGGCGATCAGTTGCCGATCAATTTCTGACAAATGTATCGCTGGCAAATTTGGTAGTAGGTAACCATCGATTCGATGTCGAGCCATTCGTCTTCGGCGTGCAGGTTGCCAACGAGGGGGCGCGAGAGGTTGACTGGAATTCCTGCCCGACGGAAGAAACGTGAGTCGCTTGCGCCGGCTGCTCGGATCAGTCTGACTGGCGAGCCGGTGATGGATTCCGTGATTTCACAGAAGAGCGGGTCGGGATCGAGGTGGCACGGTTCGGCGGTCATTAACGGTTCGAGATAGCAGTCTGGTCCGAGGATGCTGGAGATGTTGTCGAGCATTGCTCCGACGGTGTGAGGCGGCGGAAACCGGATATCCAACGTCGCTGACGCTTCTGAAGGAATGCGGTTTGCCGATTCGTTGGGAGTTTCGATGACGTTCAGCGAGCACGTCGGATACCAGTGGCCATGATCCGCGGCCCTGTCTACTGGCCAGTTGTCTGTAAAATAAGCAAGAAGAGCATCCAGTTGCTTAAGCAGTAATTCAAGAGCGTTCGTTCCGAGCCAGGGCCGCGCTCCGTGGGCTGAGTGTCCTTCGCGACGGACTCGCAAATGCAGCACTCCCTTTTCTTCGATCGTGACTTCGTTCAATGAGCCTCCGTCGGGAACGATGACGATGCCAGCTTGCAGCCCTGCTTCCTGAATCAGAAATTGAACTCCGTCCGTTCCTCCGATTTCTTCGTCGGAAGTCAACGCCAGTCCCAGCGAAATACCCGGATGCTGCGCATGCAATGTGCGGAACAGGTCAAGCATCGCCGCGTCGGCACCCTTCATGTCGCCGGCGCCGGGACCGTAGATCCGACCATCACGAATTGTCGAGTGATAGCAGTCGGGGTCGGGATGCTCAATTACATCGATGTGGCCGCAGAGAAGGATCTCTGGTGCGGTGGAAGTTTTTGGCCCCGCCACGAGGGATCGATATCCGTTCGATTCGTGATAGTTGGTCTGAACTCCGGCGAGACCTTCGAGGTGGTTATGAATGAACTCAAAACACCGCTCCCGTTCAGTCGGGTGGGAGTCGGTGGTCGGAATCAGAATCAAATCTCGGGTCAGAGCCGTCAACCGAGAGGCCAGTTCTTTCTCGTCGTTCGTCATGAGGAACGCCTGACACAGGGAGATTTTCGGATGACGGAGCTTTGTGGACCACTAAATACACGCGAAGAGACAGGGGCTGTTTTTATGATAGACAGAGCATTATTCGTGTGAAATTCGTGATCCAGATCATGTTCAGAAAACGACTCGGTCAAAGATTCGGAAATGCCTTCGTGAGATCAAGTTCGTCTCCGGTTTCCTGTTGTAACTCCATGAGTTTTGCAAAGAGCTTTGACAGAGTTGGCTGATGCGACTTCTGGCCAGCAAGGTCGTTCAGTTCCTGGGGGTCTTTGGCGATGTTGTAGAGGATTGCTTTGCTGATGCTCGGGTAAAGGATCATTTTGTAGTCGCCGTAAGTCACCATCCGCTGGCCTTGCAGATAGGCGCCGTAAATCGCGTCTCGGCCCCTGTCAGTTTCGCCGTTGATCAGCGGCAGCAGACTTTCGAACTGCACATATTCCGGTTTCTTGCTTCCGGAGAGTTCCAGTGAAGTGGCCATGACGTCCTGCAGGTAGACTCGAGCATCGATCTTCGTGTTCTTTGGAACGTCCGGTCCGACGACCATCAGCGGGACTCGCACGCTATGGTCAAACATATTCTGCTTACCCATCAGTCCGTGTCGTCCAACGGCGAGCCCATGATCAGCGGTGAAGAAGATGTACGTGTTGTCGGCCTGCCCGCTGGCTTCGAGTGTGTCGAGGATGCGGCCGATCTGCGCGTCCATGTGTGTAATGATGGCGTAGTACTCCTGCCGGTTGACTTTGACTGAGTATTCGGTGCGAGGGAACGGCGCGAGTCTTTCGTCGCGGAGTTTGCGGCCTGAGTTCATCGCTTCGTTGAACGGATATTCCGGGACAAAGCTGGCTGGCATCGCGATGTTGTCGAGCGGGTACTTATCGACGTACTCCCTGGGTGACTGACGAGGATCGTGCGGAGCATTAAAGGCGATGTACATGAAGAAGGGGCTGTCGCTCTTCTTTGCGGTCTTGATGAAGCCAGACGCGTCGTCGCCGACGACCTCGCTCCAGTGCTTGCCGCCTTTCCAGAATCCACCGAATGACTTATCCCACGGCTTCCATTTCAGCGTTTGGCCTTCGATGGGGCGGTTGTAGCCGGCTTCTGTCTGGTTGGGCATGCCGCCTCGAACGTTGGCAGCGACTTTAAAGGTTTTTGCAGCGTCGGCTCGAATGTGCCACTTGCCGGTGAAGTAAGTGTCGTAGCCACTGGCTTCCAGAAGCTGCGGCCACATTCGTCCTTTTTCCTGATAAAGCTGCGTTGTTTTGGCGTGATCCTTCTGGGCGTGCCAGAGGTACTTTCCGGAGATCATCATCATGCGGCTGGCGACGCATACCGCACCGCTCCACGAGCCCATGTTGTAGGCGTGTGTGAAAGTAGTTGCTCGCGCGGAGAGCCGGTCGAGGTTCGGTGTCTGGATTTCCGAGTTACCGTGCGCGTGGATCGTGTCAAATGCCTGATCGTCGGCAAAGATCAGCAGGATATTTGGCTTATCGACAGCACTCGCGGCTGGAGAGAAAGCTGCAACCATGGTCGAGGCAACGACGAAAACATGAGCAATGTGGACGCGGGGCATCTGGGTTCTCCGACGTATTGATCTTGAGCAATCTGGCAATGGTGGAAGAACCCTCACGGGCCCTCTAACTGGAACTGCGCATCTTTCGCGCCGATGTGAATCGTCGCGTGAATTGGGTGGATTGTAAGCTACTTTTGAATTGGTCGCGATCGAGGCAGGCGATGCGTTTCCCAGCAATGAGTCGATGCGATTTTCACGTCCGCAAACCGTTAAGCGGCAAAAAGTTGAGGCGGTCCGAAACTAGAGCCTGCCAGCCACCGGAAGCGAGATTTGAGATGGAGAGTCCCGGAGTTATTTTGCCGCCAAAGTCTCAGACTAATGTCGGCGGACAGGATGCAGGGGGGCAGCAGTCTCTGTTGAATCCGGAACTGGTTGCATGGGTGGAGACAGTGGCCAGACTGATGCACCCTCAGATCGTTCACTGGTGCACGGGTACCGAGGATGAAGCTGAGCGGATATTTGAGTTGATGCTGCGCGATGGTTCGGTTGAGAAACTTGATGCGTTGCTCCATCCGAATTCCTACTACGTCCGCGGCGATGTCGAAGATGTCGAACGGTCTGCCGACCGAACGTTTATCTGCAGCCTGAACGAAGACGATGCCGGACCAGGCAATAACTGGATGGACCCGGTCTATATGCGGGAGCTGATGGCTCAATTGTTCAGTGGCTGCATGCAGGGACGCGTGATGTACGTCGTGCCTTACCTGCTGGGACCTCCGGGAAGTCCGGCTGCTCGCGTTGGAGTTCAGGTCACCGACAGTCCGTACGTTGTTGCAAATCTTCGTCTGCTGAATCGAATTGGTCGCGTCGCTCTTGAGCACTTCGGGAATCAGGCTGACTTTGTGAAATGCATCCATAGCGTCGGGACGATGGATCCGGAACATCGCTACATCTGCCAGTTTCCGGAAGAGAACCTGATCATCAGCGTGAACACGAATTACGGCAGCGACGCGATGCTTTCCAGAAAATGTCATGCGTTGAGGCTGGCGAGTGTGCAGGCTCGTCACGAAGGCTGGCTGGCCGAGCATATGACTGTTTTCGGTGTGACGTCGCCGGACGGCGTTCGAACGTTTATGGCCGGAGCGTTTCCGGCGTCCTGCGGAAAGACGAACCTGGCGATGCTGTTGCCGCCGGATGCTGATCTGGCAAAAGGCTGGAAGGTGGAAGTGATCGGCGATGACATTGCCTGGATGCACTTCGGCGATGACGGACGTCTTTATGCCGTGAATCCGGAAGCCGGATTCTTTGGCGTCGCAACCGGTACAAGTTCGGAAAGTAATCCGACGGCGATGGACACGCTGAGGGCCAATGCAATCTTCACCAATGTCGCGATGACTGAAGAACGTAGCGTGTGGTGGGAAGGACTCGACGGCGACGTGCCGGAATCCTGTGTCGACTGGACGGGCAAGCGGTGGGAGCCCGAATGCGGTCGCCCGGCCGCTCATCCCAACAGCCGGTTTACGGTCCCGGCCACAAATTGTCCATTGTTGTCTGACGAGTGGGACAGTCCGCAGGGAGTTCCCATCAGTGCGATCATTTTTGGCGGCCGACGATCGACGACGATGCCATTGATATACGAAGCATTCAACTGGCAACACGGCACCTATATCGGCGCGACACTTTCCAGTGAAATGCCAACGACGGTCGCGGGGGCAGTCGGCCCGCTTCGCTTTGACCCGATGGCAATGCAGCAGTTCTGCGGTTACCACATGGCTGACTATTGGCAGCACTGGCTTAAAATGGGGCGGCGTCAAGGGGCGGACATGCCGCGTGTCTATCATGTCAACTGGTTTCGTAAGGACTGGGGCGATCGGTACCTCTGGCCGGGCTTCCGCGAGAACATGCGAGTTCTGAAGTGGATCGTCGATCGTACCCGTGGACGGAGCGACGCCAGGGAAACAGCGATCGGTATGATCCCTGAACCTCAAAGTCTGGAACTAAGCGATTTCGGCTGGACACCCGAATTCATTGACGAATTGCTCGCGGTTAAAACTGACGAGTGGTACAAAGAGGTTGACCGGCGGGAGGAGTTTCTGTCACGGTTCAGCTCGAAGCTTCCTCAGGAACTTCTGGTCGAAAATGACGCGCTCAGGAAACGGATTCAGAATGCGCACCTTTACTCGCGATACAAGCAGCACTAGCAAGCGGTTGAAAAACGAATTGAGCAGGTCGGATCAGTCGCGTCGTCGCTCCAGCCTGCGGTTCTTGCATTCCGGCCTGGTTTTGCTGTCGACGTTCGGTTTGTTTCCAACGTTTGCGTCCGCACAAAACGTTAATATTAAGTGGGACAGTCGTCGCGCATTCGGATACCTGCAGAAGGTTTGCGAGATTGGGCCAAGAGTCAGCGGCACGACTGGAATGATTAAACAGCGGACGATGATTATTGATCATTTTCGTCAATCTGGCTGCGAGATTCGTGCTCAGGCCTTCGACGTGCCTCATCCACAAACCGGTGCACCGGTTCGAATGACTAACCTGGTAATCTCATTTGATTCTACGGCGAAGGAACGAGTCGTTCTGGCATGTCACTACGACACTCGCCCGTTTCCAGACCGTGACCGCGTTCGGCCTCGTGGACCGTTTATTGGTGCGAATGACGGAGCGAGTGGCGTCGCTTTACTTATGGAAATGGCGCATCACATGAAGACGATTCGACCGCGTTACGGCGTCGACTTTGTAATGTTTGATGGGGAAGAACTTGTCTATGCTGATTTTGACAAGTACTTCTATGGGTCCGAGCATTTCGCTCGGTGGTACCGCGACAATCCTCCGGAGTACAAGTATGTATGCGGTGTGGTCGTCGACATGGTAGCCGACAAAAATCTGAATCTGTTCATCGAGAAGAACAGTTGGAAGATGGCGCCAAAGGTGACACAAAGTATTTGGGCCACGGCTCGGAACATGCGGGTCAAAGAGTTTATTTACAAGCAGAAATACGAAGTGCGGGATGATCACCTTGCGATGAACCAGATCGCCGGCATCCCGACCACCGACATCATCGACTTTGATTATCCCTACTGGCACACGACTCGCGACACGGCTCGAAGTTGTTCGGCGACCAGTCTGTCAAAGGTCGGTCGTGTACTGCTCCAGTGGCTGACGGAGTTGCCGATCGAACTGGGTGACAAGTAGTTATTGCTTAGCTGGTTGACATCGCGAATCGCGGATGGCCGTCATTATCGCCTTGCCTGATAGATGTTGAAACCTTCGCTGTTGATAGCGTGCATATGGCAAGACCAGCCAGACCGGCCACCACTTCGGGCGGGAATAGACCTGGATGATATACCATATGGTGTCATCTTCGTGCCGTCGCTCGACGGCGAACTGTTCCCAACCCTGCTCGACGTGACCAGGCAGTGTTGCATACGTGATTCTGAAGGATTCGCCGTTTGTCGATTTTGTCGTTGTGACATCCACAATGCGACAGGGGTTGACTGTCCATAGGGGACCGGCTCGATACGCCACGGCGAGATCAGTGTCTTGTTCGACAGTTGGAAGTGATGGAATGAGCGTTGCCATCGTAGAAGGAAACATCTTCCATTCTTTGAGTGCTGAACACGCATGTCGATAGCAGTCGGCGCCAGTTCCGAGCTGGATGCGAAAATCGTCTTTGAAGTAGCCACGTGTGGTGCCGTCGGATGTGATGTCAAACGTCGGCCGCTCGGAACGGCATTCGGATAGCCAGTCAGTGACGGCAGCAGTCGATGGCCTGATCAGCGATTTCATTGGATCCCCTTCGGTCACATACTAAGTTGTTGACCGCAGGGCGTGGGACGGATTAACGACTGATTTTTGAGAGGTTTTTCGGACGGTCTACCGGGTTTTAATCTGCGCGGGGCGCCGTGGAGCAGCTCTCAGGAATTTCGAGTTCGAATATTGAGCGATTTCAGTAGTCTTCGAGCGAGTTCGCGATGGCCGCGAGCTGATGGTTGCTTTCCGGACTCGGCATGCAGGTTCGCGTTGGAGCCGTCGTGCTGAAGTGATGCTTGCCAGTGGGAGAAATGGTCGGCGAGCACGGCGCCGGTTCTGGTCGCGACGGTTCGAATTCGAGAGGCGGCCGTCTTCATGGACTTCGTTTGTGAATGATTGGCGCCGGTCGGGCAGGGGGGCGTATTGAGAACGACGGTGCAGCCCTCGTCGTGCAGGCGTTCTGTCAGTTGCTGGAGCTTGTCGCGAAAACCAACATCTTCGCCGTGCCTTGCACATTCGTCTGCAGAAGGCATGAGTAGAACGACGTCCGGCTGAAACCGGAGGACCCGCCATTCAACGTCGTTCAGGATGTGTTCAATCGAAGAATCAGCAATTGACGAGTTGAGGATGATGTCCTGCTTCCGTTCGATTTTCTCATGGATGAAATCGGAGAAGTGTTCGATCCATCCACGTCGAGCCTGCTCGGCCTGGAAACCAAGATTGTCACCAGTGAAGACCCAGGTGTGAGGTTGAACGTCTTCCAGCAGATCTTTAATTCGTTCGCCGTCATTTGCAGACAATGTTGGCGAGTCCGCGACTGTGGGGCCACTTGCAGGTGACGCGGACTTATTGACCGGGGCGGGGACGGACTCGGGCGTGTGGATGATTTCGGCGAAATCTGTGTCCGGTGTCCGAAGAGCTGCGGCGGTCTGGATCACAAGCATGCGTCGGCGCCGCCCGCGTCGCGATGCACCGATCTGACCGGCTGAATTTTCAGATTCTGTAAACACTGCTTGTTCCTTCGCAGGCGGCGAAGCGAGGCGATTGGCAGAATTATCCTACGTCACTCTGAGCCTGGTTTCACGGCCTGATACACAACCCACGGTCCGCTGCCTGTGGATTCGGACCACGATAACGAATTCGAGCTTTATAGGGGCTCAATGTGTCTCCCGCGTGAACTTCCCGGTGGCCAATTGCTAACCGGAGGGAGATTCGCTCTGATCTGCTGTCCCTAAGGAACCAATGATGTCAAAGCTGCCTGCGTCGACATTTCGACTTGTACTGCTGATTTCATGTGCACACGCACTTGTACATACATTCGAGCTGGCGTTGCCTGCCGTCGAGCAGATGATCGGTGATGAATATGGCGTTGGGAAATCGGCGACGGGCACTTTGGGAATGGTATGGCGTCTGCCGTTTGGACTGGGAGCGGTGCTTGCCGGATTCCTGGCTGACCGCTATGGATCGCGGCCGTTGCTGATTGTGTATCTGGTTGGGTGTTCGGTCACAGCTGTACTGGCACGGTGGGCTCCGACGTTTAATGCGCTGTTCATGGTGATGCTGGCGATGGGGTGTTTTGCCAGTATCTATCACCCGGCAGGCTTGTCGCTGATTTCTCGCGAAACGACGCCGGAAACGCGGGGTAAAGCGTTGGGGCTGCACGGGATCATTGGCTCGCTGGGAATTGCTGGCGCACCCTTCGGAGCCATGCTGCTGTTTTCGTCGGGGAATCTCGGTTGGCGAGATTACTACCTGATTCTGACCTTGCCGGCGATGTTGATTGCGGCGCGGTTGCTGCTTGATGAATTGCGATATCGGAAGGAGTCCCGGTTCGCACCAGCGATGTCGGCAGGTGAAGTCATGCCGGAAGAAGCGATCCGCTGGAGTCGCTACCTGCTTCTCGTTTCTGCCGGCGCGCTTTCAGGTTTTGTTTACGGCGCCTTCATGCACTTTCTGCCGAGATATCTGGATACGGCAGGGCTTCGGCCGGAAGACTGGACTCCGGCCAGTTTTCGAAACGCGCTGGCGGCGGTCGTGCTTGCGTGTGGTGCGGTCGGGCAGGGGATTGCCGGCCGACTATGTCGACCGGGGCGGTTGGAATTATTGCTGGTTCTGGTCCTGTTCGGAAACGTTCCGCCGCTAATTTGGATGGCCTTCGCGGAAGGTCCCAGCCGATTTGTTGCTGCGTGCGTTCTGGCGGTGATCCATTTTATGAACCAGCCAGTCTACAACAGCTTGATCGCTCAACACATCCCGGCATCCCGTCGAAGTCTTGGTTACGGATTCAGCAATATGATGTGCTTCGGAATCGGAGCTTTCGGCCCATACTTCGCGGGACAGTTCATGGGGGACACCGCTGTCTATGGAGGGCTTGCGGCTGTGGCCACTGCCGCTGGACTGTTTGCGACGTACTCGTTGATCGTGCGAGATCGTCAGTCGGTTACGTGACAGCTATGGCATACGTTAAGTGCGAGACTTGATCATCAGTCCTTCGACTCGACCGATGGAAGGACGTTGGCATCTTGCGCGCCGGACGCGTCTTCAGAGTCATCGGTCGATGCTGCTGTTGCATCCGGTCGCTCGCCATTCGACTCGGGGTTCGCCGCCATTGTACTTTCAGTTTCGCCAGCAGGTACTGGATCGCCGGGGGGCTTCAGGATGCCCAGACGGCCTTCGTAGTAAAGTACCAGGAAGGCCGGCACGAGGATTGGTCGCACAACGAAAGTATCGAGCAGCACGCCGAACGCCAGTGCAAATCCCAGTTGGTGCATTCCGGCCAGTGTTCCCGCCATCAGAGATGAGAATGTCCCCGCCATGATGATTCCGCAGCTGGAAATGATGCTGCCTGTACGAGTGAGTGCGATGGCTACGCCCTTGACCGGGCCGTGCGTAACCTGCTCCTCGCGAATTCGAGTCATCAGGAAAATGTTGTAGTCCTCGCCGACCGCGATCAGGATCGTGAAGAGGAATGTTGGCACCTTCCAGTCCAGCCCCGTGAAGCCCGACGGATCCAGTGCGTAAAAGAAAGTGAACGTCGCGCCCAGTGTCACAAGATAGCTGAAGAACACGCTGACAATCAGGTAAACCGGAATCGTTATCTGACGAAGTAACGCGACGAGAATCAGAAAGATCCCCATGAGGACTAGACTGTCGACAACCAGCTGGTCACGGTCGGTGACTGTTTTAAGATCTCTGATGCTCGCCGTAGGCCCAATGCCGTAAACGTCGAGTTTTGCATTCGACGACAGAAACTTGTGGGCCTCAGCCTTGACGTATTCTTTCAAATCTTCGAACTGGCGAATGCTGTCCCGCGCAAACGGATCGTTGGAAGAAACAAAGTCAATCTGTGTCATCGAGCCGTTGAATGATTCAGCCTGACTTATGTAGTGCTGTTGAGCCTTGAAAAGTGTTGCCCGCCTAAGGCTGGCTTCCAGGAAACTTAGTTTGGGCGGCGCTTCGAGATTACCGTTCAAGGCCTGCTCTTCTGCTCGCGCGATTGCGATTCCAAACGGATGGACGACGCTGCGGATGTCGGCAAGTTCCAGTTCTTTGTTCCGTTCGAAGAGCGATTCCACAAGTTTGTTGACGAATTCGCGACCGTCTTCTTCATCGAAATTCATGTCCGGATTGTGCAGCAGCAATGTCACTGGTCCAGCAATGCCGTCGGGATAGTGTTTCTGTATGGCTTTGGCACCCAGGACGCTGGTGTTGTCCGGTGGAAGTTCAGACAGCAGTCCATAACTGAGATTGTCGAAGCAGACGATGGCAACCACGGCGAAAGGCAGCATGAGGGCAATGCTCAAAGTCAGTATGAACGCCGGTTTTTCCAGAATGACTTCACTGGTTTTCTGCCAGATCACCTGAAAGACGTTCTTGCGAAGCAGCGACGCCATGAGGCCAGTTGCGGATACCCAGCCGCCCGAACTTCGCACTCGACGTGTGGCCACGTGTGGCCAGAACGACCACCGACCTGCAAGCCGCAGCATCGCGGGGGTAAACGTCAGGGATGCAATGAGGACAACGACGAGGCTAATGGTGATGGCGATTCCTGCCTGCCTGAACTTGCCGAAGTCGGCGAAGATCATCATGCCGATTCCGCAGATCACTGTTCCGGCACTGGCGACAAGCGCTTCTCCGACCTTTGCGATCGATCCGGAGACAGCTTCTGCCGTTTCAATTCCGTCGTCCAGTTCTTCTTTGAAGCGAGCGATCAGAAAGAGGCAATAGTCGACCCCAGCGCCGTAGCACAGAATTTTGACATAGACTTCAATCCCGTTGAAAAGAGACAGAATTCCGTGTTCGGCGAGAATGGTGAGTAATGCCAGCGAGAATTCTGTTGCGACCGCGACGGTGGCGAGCGGAATTATCGCAAGAATGGGGGCTCGATAAATTAGCAGCAGCAGAGCGACCACAAGAATAATGGTCCAGATTTCCGTCGCCTTTGAACTTTCTGTCGCCGCCCGCAGAATGTCACGACCGACCGTCGCTGAACCGCTCAGTGCTAATTCGAGGCCGGGAGGGACTGGACTTTTGCCGCTGGCATCTTTCTGATGAAGCTCGCCATCTCGTTCAATTAAGTCTGCGACTGCGTCGATTAGTGGGATGTTTCTGGCATTGAAGAATTCAGTCTTCAGATTGATGACGACCATGGTCGCAGTGCCGTCGGAACTATCGAGAATTTTTTGCCAGCCGGTTGTCGCAAAAGTCTTGATTTTTTTGTCAATGCTTTCTTCATTCGCTTCGGAAGTTTCGTCAGGATCAGGTGACGCAGTTTTCTGGTCATCTCTTGTTGTTTGTGTGCTGGGTTCAGGTAGCCCGATTCTTTCAACGATCGAAACCAGGCGTGGCTTCAGGACATTGACGATGAATTCACGGTCCTGTTCGTTGAGCTTTGTGCGTTCACGGCGAACGACCAGTGCGATGTTACTGGCGAATGGTTCGCCCCAGGCTTCTTCGTACTGCCGTTCACCAGCAAGGCTCGGCATTTCATCGGGGAGGAAAGCGAATTCCCCTTCTTCGATGACATCCTGCCAGTTTGGTGCGGAAAGCTTCAACGCAACCAGCGCAATCAGCCAGCCGAGCAGAATTGCTGGCCATAGGCGAATAACGTAGTTACCTAGAAGTCGGTACATATTTCCAAAACTAAAATGGCAACGGAAGAAGTCACTATCTCGAAATCAGGAGTCGACGGTCTTAAAGTCCGCGAAGAACTGCTCGGTGTGACTGTCAGTCTGCAAGTAATCGGCCGTTCCAGGATTCAGAACATCCGTGCATGCGGCAGGCATCGCGAAGGGTTTCGGAGGATACCCGTGGATGTTTGCAGTCTCAACCAACTGTTGCCAAAAGACTTCCGGCAACTGATGCAAGGGTCTGAATGCTTAAAACAGGTAGACTCTGACGGCTGAGTTGGCCGTAATGGTGACAGAAGTTTGACAGAAGTTTGACCCGGACCTGACAGCCGAAAGTTCGATACTCATCTATACTCCGCCAATTCGAATGACCGCTTTGTTCCCCAGGGATGGCTGTTGAGGCGTTCAAAGAGTTTCTCGCATAAGACTGTTGAATTCAGCTTGCGTTTCTCAAGTGTCCGCTGACCCTCAGCGAACAGAATTCATGCGAATAGTGACGTCGTCCAGTTTTCGGCGAACGCCATTCCTATCGGGGCATTGAGGCCCAGAGCGTGGAGATTCCACGCCTCTTATCAATTCCCGAGGAGATAAATTTGTGAGTGTTGAATCACCGCTGACAACGGATGAAGCAGGTGGGCTGGTGGCTGAGTCGCCTCTTGCCGATCCATTGATCGTGACGCCTTCTGTTGACGAAAAGTCGACGGCGAAAGGTGGTCGTAAGCCGATTGCTCATCCGATTCCGACTCGTTTTAGAGATCGGTTTCCACATGGGTTGAATTATACCAACTTCACCTGGATGCTGGTGATGCATACTGGTGCTGTTGCGTCGTTGTTTTATTTTTCGTGGACAGGACTTGCCATTTGTGCTGTGCTCCACTTCGTAACTGCTTGCCTGGGTGTCACGCTGGGATACCACCGTTTGCTGACACATGGAAGTTTCAAGGTTCCGAAGCCGATCGAGTACTTCTTTTCGGTATGCGGGATGCTTTCCGCTGAAGGATCACCGATCTTCTGGGTCGCGACTCATCGCAAACATCACGTGTTGTCCGATTTGCCGGGCGATCCGCATTCGCCAAACGATGGATTCTGGTGGTCTCACATCCTGTGGTTCAAACCGAGGGTTCCGAAGGAAGATGAAGAGGCCCTCTTCGCGCGTTGGGCTCCGGACATGTGGAAAGACCCCTGGCATCGAGTGTTCGACAGGATTTTCCCGGTGTTCACAATTCTGCTGGGGATCGGGCTGTTCATCGCTGGTGAGGCAATGGAACCGGGATTCGGCTGGTCGCTTGCTTTGTGGGGCGTCTGTATGCGAGCGGTCCTTTGTTACCACAGTACCTGGTTTGTTAACTCGGCAACTCATATCTGGGGCTACCGTAACTACGAAACGACTGATCGTTCACGAAACCTGTGGTGGGTTGCTCTGGCGAGTTATGGTGAAGGCTGGCACAACAACCATCACGCGTATCAGCGGTTGGCTCGTCATGGACACCGTTGGTGGGAAATTGACGTCACCTGGATGGTCATTCACACGCTGCAGATTCTCGGTATTGCGACGAACGTCCAGGACAGGATCCCTGAGCAGACAAAGTAATTCGCTGCCAGTGTTTCCTTACTGAATTTGATCTACGATCAGGCCTGATATCTCCATTGAGGTGTCAGGCTTTTTCTATGCTGAACTGGTTTCCTCATTTTTGTAAGTCTCAGAACGCGAATGGGTTCATGTCAGAATCTACTCCAGTCACTGCTGCTGCTATTCAGGTCCAGGGCTTGAGTTACTCGTATGGCGAGGGGCGGACTGTACTTTCGGATATTGAATTCAACGTTGCAGAGGGCGAGCGAGTTGGTCTTGTTGGGCCAAGTGGAGCTGGCAAGTCCACATTGATGATGCATCTGAACGGGCTGCTTCCGGATCGCCTTCCAGTTGATTCTGATCGCGCTTCGGTTGTCGTATCGGGCGTTCCGATTCGGAAATTGTCGGTTGTCGAAGTTCGTCGACAGGTCGGTTTCGTTTTTCAGGATCCGGACGACCAGTTGTTCTGTCCGACCGTTCGAGAAGATGTCGGATTCGGGCCCCTGAATCTGGGACTCGCCCGTGACGAGGTCTTTAGACGGATATCCGAGAGTTTAGAACTGGTGGGCCTGGGCGGATTCGAGAATCGCAGCACACTGCAACTGAGTACGGGGGAGCGTAAACGAGTTTGCCTGGCAGGTGTTCTGGCGTGTCATCCTGAAGTTCTGGTACTCGACGAGCCGTCTGCAAATCTGGATCCGCGGGCTCGCCGATCGTTGGTTGACGTACTTCGAGAATTTCCAGGTGCTCAGGTCATCGCGACGCACGATCTTGAGTTCGTGGTCGAATTGTGCGATCGGGTCATTATTCTTGATGAAGGAGAGATCAAGGCGGACGGACCCGTTCGTAATGTTTTGTCGGACGAGGTACTGATCCGAAAGCACGGTCTGGAAGTGCCGTGGGAACTGCGTGCCAGAACTTAACATCAGGTATGGTTCCATTGCCCATCTTCTCCCGTCTATGACGATTTGAGAACCGGGGTTCTCACCGACCTGCCGCTGCGAGCACAATTCGGAACGGGCTGAATTCCTGTATGGAGTAGGGTTGCCCAGCGGAATTGCACAGATTCCCGTACAGCCCTTCACCAGAATGCATTGGCTGTAAGGGGAACCCGGATTGCAACGGTTGCGTCAAAGGAATTGGCCGCCGCGTTAGCCTTTTGACCTGGGACGCTTAGCGAGTTCTCGATTGTCGAGTGGAATCATGTTTCGTAGTCAAAATCGGCGAGGCTTCACGCTGATTGAACTGCTGGTTGTCATCGCGGTTATCGCGGTGCTTGTCGCGTTGTTGCTGCCTGCCGTGCAGCAGGCTCGGGAACGCGCCCGTTCGATTCAGTGTATGAACAATTTGAAGCAGATTGGTCTCGCTCTTCACAACTACGAATCGACGCATTCGATTTTTCCGCCAAGTTTCGTTCGACAGGAAGATGGCAATCCCCCGCCGCCTCCGCCTTTGAATGACCCACTGCGATATCGAAGCCATTGGACAGGCTATCACTTATTGTTGCCGTACTTCGACCAGGCGAATCTTCATGGTCAGTACGATTTCGAAGGCACGTGGCTCAGCAGCATGTCGAACTCTGATGACCGGGGTCACTGGCTGCTCAACCGAACTGTGATCGATGGTTTGATGTGTCCGAGTGCCCCGCACAGATCGAATCAGGTTGGCGAGACCGGTGTTCCCGGCAGTTCGCTTCATTGGATGTCGGGGGCGGTGACTGACTATGCCTTCTGTCACGGTATGGATATTTTGAAAGCTCTGCCGGGAAGTGGCGAAGCGTCGTGCCCAGGTGGATTGCGGCATTATTGGGATAGTTGGCCGGCAGCTACCAGAGGCGCATTTGGCTACAATAGCACATGCCGATTATCAAATCTTACGGACGGTGGTTCTCAGACGATCTTCATGGGTGAGAAAGCTGGTGCCAGGCTGACGTTCGGCATGGGGGCAGGAGCGTCGCCGAGAACGAGCGTCGAGTATCCATGGGCAATGGCCGCTGTGCTTTACTTCGCCGCGACGGGCAATTCTGCCAATGACAGTGTGTGGCTGGCGGGACCGTTTGCAGCAACAAGAGATCTTCGGTTACCAGACTGTCCTGCAGATTCCCCGGCTCTTGGAGTTCCGTTCCCGATGAATCCTCGGCCGGTCAAAGTTCCTGTGACCGGCGACGAACGCTCGCTTTACTCGTTTCAGTCTCATCACATTCAAGGTGCGTGGTTTCTGATGGGGGATGGTGGGACGAAGTTTGTTAGCGAGACGATCGATCAGCCAGTCTACGAGGCACTCTCGACGATCGCTGGCAACGAGACGGTGTCTGTATCGGAGCTGTGATCTGCATGGTAGATATCACCCAAAGCGTTACTGACATGCGAGCATTCATTCTTCCGAAGACAGGCTCGTGCCGGATGTTCTCCTTGCTGACGATAGCTGCCGTGCTGATGACTGGTTGCAACGACGTCGGAGATTCGGTGGCGGTCAACGGCAATGTGCGGCTCGACGGTGTTCCCGTTTCCGCCGAAATCCAGATCGAACAACTTGACGTCGATGGAAATCGGGTTGGACGTTCAGCGACCGCCTACGCGGACGATAGTGGTTATTTTTCAGCTGTCATTGAGCCCGCGGACAGCAGTTCCAGACCACTCGAGTGTCGGATCGTTGTACGGAGCTCAGAAGTCGCGAGCAGCGGGCTGCTGTCGGCATTCGACGAAAAATCCGGACCGTCGAAAGTGACTCGCTTGCAACGAGCGATTCGGGACGGAGATTCACTGGCGATTCTGCTGACACGGTAGCAGACAACAGTGCCGGTTTTAGCGGAGCTGTTGCCGATTGACGCTGGAGAATGTTCGTTCCTGACGCCCTTCGGTATGAGCCGTTCGTGCGACGCGGAGTAGTGGGGCTGAATCTGGTGGAACGAGGTGTGCAAGCCTCGGTCGGAACACCACCCCTAGAACCAGCGGCAGATACCACATCACATAGATTCCGCCGTGTTGCGGGTACCAAAGCTGCGTGGCGACCACGATGGCGGCTGAGTGAGCCATTAGATGTTCGATTGATTTCTTGCGAGGGAAAATCGTCATCAGGATCACGCCTACAAGAAACACAGCCATGACCGGAAGGCGATAGACGGGGCTGATGGCCGCCCAGAATCCAACGCCCTCGCCGTTCTGGAACTGAAGAATGCTCCAATCGATAGAACCAATCATCTGTCTGATGAACGACTGACTGTCCGCGGCTGTCAGGGCCAGTGTGCCGACAAGAACTGAAGCGACAATACCAAGCGCCGCGACAAAACGGATGGATCCCTGGCGTCCATAGAACGCGACCCAAAGTGGCAGCAGAAAGGCCGGGAAGAATACTGTCCCACAGGCAAGCCCCATCAGACCACCCGCGATCATTGGCTTGTAGTAGAAGATCAACGACCAGATCACCAGTGCAGCGGGAAGGACGTGGTCGACATTGCTGACTTGATAGGCAGTGCTTGGCAACAGCAGGTACATCGTCGACATGGCGACACCTAGTCGGATATCGCCAAGGTGGCGTTTCCCGAGATAGATAAGTCCGATGATGACAGCAAGGTGCGACATACCGGCGATGATCCGCGCGGCGATTAGTTCTGCGGAAACGACACGACCTGAATTGTGTGCAACAAGCCGGGCAGGCGCCACCGCTGTCGTTGCTGTGATCAGTTTGGTGGCCGGGCCAGAGACGATTTCGGAATTTTCACGTTCTGTTGAACCATCTTTACGACGGAGCAATTCATCGGCTTGTCGGACCGTTGCCACAGTCGAGGCTGCTGGCGGCTCCGTTGCAACTTTGGTCACCTGGAACGCAAAGGCTGCAAAGCACAAAAAGGCGAGGCCTGAAGCGTTCAGGTTCTGCTCAAGAAGCGGCCGACGTTTGAATACTGGATCGAGGAATAAACGAAGCAGCAGCAAGCCGGTGCAGACAAAGAGCCAGGCATAGCCGAATGTTGGCTGCGAGCTGTTCAGCAGGAGCAATCCTGGAGAAATGCTCAGCAATAGAATCAGGTCGGCATTGCGCAGCGACCAGAGTCGATTGAAGCGAAAGAAAACGGCAACGATCAGCAGGAGCGACAGGTAAAACCACGTCGCTTCGTTGACCTGATATCCTTGAAGGATGTAGTCCATTCGTGGTCAGACCGACAGCATACTCGGCTATCGGCCGATCCTTATTTTAAGAAGCGAATGGTCGTCTCCAGACGAATTCACCTGTGACCCATTTGTAGAGGGCAGAGTCCCAATCTACCCACGCACTTTTCAGCCAATTGGGAGCTGCGTTGACCCACAACTCCTAGCTGAATGTCAGTAAGGTACGATGTTTCACGTAGTTGGCAATAGCCGTGGTACGCTCGGCGACGGAATTCTACGGGCTTTTGTGTCTCATTTTTCGCGAACAACTCAACCGCCACGAAGCGATTGGGCAGGCTTACCGTTATTAAAAGATTAATCAGCATGCCACGAGTCTTCTACGGAAACTTTGATTTCGAGCATGGACTCGCCACCGCTGGCTACAATCGATCCCGCCAACTTGAACGAATGAATGCTGAGTTGATCGTACATTTACTGGCTCTTGCTGCTGACGGAGATCGTTTGTTTTGCGATGACGTGGCGCTCGAAGAGTTTCTGGTGGACGCTTCGGTAGCCGGTTTTCCTGGTGTTCGGACGATCGACGGCTGTCGCCGAGGACAGATTGAAGCCAGGTTAGTTCCGTGGGGCTGCTCGAAGCCGGCCGTTGAATTGGCGACTTCATGCGGATGGTCATGCGAAGCTCCGGCGACCAGATCAGTAGCCAGAGCGAATTCCCGTCAATTTTCGTTCGAGATTGAGCAACGCCGGGCTGTAGCAATTCCGGGGGCGGCGGCAGTCGATTCTTTGCAGCAGCTCGAGTCGGCAATCATCACAGCGGCTGACATCTGGAAGGCTCCGACTACTGAATTTGAATGGTTGTTGAAGGCCGAATTTGGCATGTCGGGGCGCGAGCGAGTCGCAGGTCGAGGCGTAAGCCTGAACGACTCTCAGGCCAGTTGGATTTGCCGTCGTATTGATTCGGGCGGCCAGCTTTTTTTCGAACCGCGTGTCAGGTCAATATGCGAGCTGAGTTCGCATTGGTGTCTCTCTATCCCCAAATCCGGTCGAAGGATCGAAACGGGTCGACTGGAGGAATCTGAATTAATCGGTACGACGCAGCTGCTTGTTGACCAGTCAGGGCAATATGTCGGCAGTATCCCCATCGACTACGCGGCGACCGACAAGCCCTTGTTCGGATGTCCTGGATTCTACCTCGCCAGTGAAATGTTCGAGCAGATTCTACGTGATGCTCGCCAGGTAACTGATGCTGCAGGGGTTTTAGGATACCACGGGCCGATCAGCGTGGATTCGATGGTCTATCGTGGTCCGGATGGCGAGCCATTGTTGAGGTCGATCCAGGACGTCAATGCACGATTAACGATGGGGCGGATTGCGTTGGAGTGGTGTAGAAGGTTTGGCACATCAAATCGTCCCGCGTGGTTGCTGGCTCCGATCAAGTGGCTTGATGATCGAGGCTGGGATGCCACGCCTGACAATCCACTGAGGCGGCTGACATCGCCGCGTACAGTTGCCCGACGGAATGTAAAACGTGTCGGGCTGGTGCTCGACGATCCAGCGGATTTGCAGGACTTATTGTCGACTTATCTGTGACCATAAATCGCCATCGAACATATTGATGAGTTTTGCCAGGCCTGCGTCGACCAATTCCTGGCCTGAGACAAAACGACCGGGGTGAGTCCACTCGGCGATGTTTTCGTCTGTAAACTCGAACAGTCGCGACAGCAGTTTGTCCAGATCGTGTTCCAGGTTTTTGAAGTGACGAGCCCACTCGGTCGCCTCTTCCAACCGTACGTCTTCAGCACTTTGCCACCGCATCGGATGAAAAAGAAGCGTCGAATGCGCGGTCACAAATCGTCGCTCACACGCCGCGAATGGCAGGATAGCTGCGGACGAACATTCTCCTGCGACGACGCCAGTCACTCGCAGGCCTCGCAGGCGAATGATCGAGCACAGCGCGAGCCCGACGTAAATGCTGCCGCCGCCCGAGTCGAACCAGATGGTTCCCCGACTGCGACGAGGGACCTCAACCAGTGAAGTAACCAACTCGCTCTGCTTGTCGGTGAGATCGCCGTTGATAGCGATTTCCCAATCCTGCCCTGAGTCAGGCGGGGTGAACGGCCCGGACTGAACTGGCGATGGAGTGCGAGATGCCTGTTGAGGTCCGCGTGCTTGTTTTGCTGGCCGATCTGTCATGTATTGCTCTGAGAAATATTCGGGTGAAAAATAGTGTTTACTGACCAGTTGGCAGTGAACAGGTCGCATTCAGCATTTTGTAAAACCTGTTCGGTTGTCCCGGCTTCATAAATGTGTGCGATTTCTTCCGACGTGAGAACTCAGTCGAAGGTCGACGCATCATCGTATGTTCGGCCAGGTAGACCGTACCCATCGACCCCTTGCCGAGCAGGCTGAGATACCGGTACTTGCCCAGCATAAATCTCTGATGGCGACCTTCGAGCAGTTTGCCTGCCTGCCACCGAGTCAACGTCTGATTCGAAACGGGGGCGTTCGCCAGCGTGCTGGCATTGCTGAAATCCGCCCCTTGTTCGGGCAGCGACTTCATTGCCTTCTCAAGCTCGAGTTTGTCGACGACGCCATTCGCTTCGGCGAGACGCAGAAATTCGTCGGCGGATACAGGAGTCGGCATATGGCTGAGGACTTGCCATTCATATTCGAACGACATTTTCGAAGCAGATGAAGTCAAAACAGACTGATGAAGATGGTTGCTCGAAGACTACTTTGACGGATTAAGAATGTTCGTTGAGGTCACCAGTCTTTGTCAGTCGAGAAGTGATTGATTTCGCGTTGCAGAGGTCACACTGCAGAGATCGACATGTGATGGTCTCCGCTGTCCATGACTTGAAGAATGTGAAGTTATCAACGGAGCAGTAAAAACGGAGCAGCGAGCAGAAAATCGTACTACGCAGAATCCGCACGTGCTACCGGAAAGTCCAGTTGAGCTGCTTTGCTTCCCGCAGCATCAAAAAACTCTGCCGTGCTGTTTGCCTGGACATGTGTGCCTGTGTCCGCCTGGTCGGTGATTTCCTGCCTCTGTCCTGAACCTCGCCTGCCCCTCTCCAGAACGAAAATCGCCAGTCAGACCGCGTCGAGTGGTTCCATCGCATGACCCGCCTCCCTCGAAGCCAGCCCGCGTCTGGACTTCGGCGTCAGCCCGAACTGTGCCAGCAGGCTGCGCCCAGTGACCGCTCAGAACAACGCTGCCGGGATCGATGCACAAGCCCAGGCTTAACGCGCGGAACTGGTCACTTCTTGAAGAGTTCCGCGTTCGTTCGATTGGTTTGCAGGCAGGTCAAAGAAAACACCCCGATCGATTCAGTTGAACCGATCGGGGTATTGAGTTTGCTTAATTGCTGGCTAAGGAGTTTCCATGCCAGCAGTTTGTGCCTAGCTGCAGCCCATGCTGTTGCCGCAGTTGTGGCAGAGGTAGCAGTTTCCGTTGCGGACGGTGATTGCTCCGCAGCCATCACACGCCGGGGCGTCTGACTGGAACTCAGCAAACTGCTTGCTGCGAACCGCTGGGGAGTCTTCATCTTCCTGTGGGGTAACTGCGACGTCAGCCGCCGCTCCGTTTAACGTGGCGTCTCCGAAGCCTGAGACTTGCCCGTTGATCATTGAAGCGACTTCGTCACTCAACTTCTCTGGTGAGGAGATCGCGGTTTTTGCCTGAGTTTCGGCGATACCCCTGGGCGTGTTTGCTTCGCGGTAGCCAGCCAGGAACTCGATGCCGAGCCACCGGAAGATATAGTCCACGACGCTCTTCGCGTTCGGGATGTCAGAGTTGCCGGTCCACCCGGACGGTTCAAACCGCATGTGAGTGAACTTGCTGATCAAATCACCCAGTGGCACTCCGTATTGAAGAGCCATCGAAGTCAGCGTTCCAATCGTGTCCATCAGTCCGCCGATGGTTGAACCCTCTTTAGCCATTGTGATGAACAGTTCGCCTGGCGTGCCGTCTTCAAACAGACCGACGGTGGTGTAGCCGTCGTGGCCACCGACTGAGAACTTGTGAGTCAGAGACTGACGCGTTCCTGGCAGTCGGCGACGAACCGGACCGGACTGGACGGTGACGGTTTCACCTTCCTTGTTGCGATCGCCTTCTTTCGAAGTTGCCAGCGGCTGACTCTGCTTCGAGCCGTCCCGATAAATCGCGAGAGCTTTCAGACCGAGTTTCCAGCCTTCCCGATAGGCGTCCTCTACGTCTTCAACCGTTGAATCAGACGGCATGTTGACTGTCTTGGAGATCGCTCCGGACAGGAACGGCTGAGCCGCTGCCATCATCATGACATGGCCACGCCAGGCGATCGACCGAGTTCCATTCGCGGGTTTAAAGGCACAGTCAAAGACTGCCAGGTGCTCGTCTTTGAAATTCGGAGCACCCTCTATGGTCTCGTTCTTATCGACGTAAGCGACGATCTCTTTCGACTGAGCTGCGGTGTAGCCAAGAGATTTTAAAGCCAGTGGGACCGTCTTATTGACGATCTTCATCATGCCGCCGCCAGCAAGTTGCTTGTACTTAACCAGGGCAATGTCCGGCTCGATGCCAGTCGTGTCGCAGTCCATCATGAACGCGATCGTTCCTGTCGGAGCCAGCACGGTGGCCTGGGCATTGCGGTATCCGTAGCGGCGTCCAGTTTCGATACACTCGTCCCAGACTTCGCGAGCCGCAGTTCGGAGATATTCAGGACATTCCGGGTTAATTTCGTTAGTCGCGTCACGGTGCATTTCCATGACTTCGAGCATCGGCTTCTCGTTCTCCTGGTACCCGGCGAAGGGACCAAGATTGCCAGCGATCTGGCTTGATGTGCGGTAGCCTTCACCGCACAACAGAGCCGTCAAAGCACCACAGATACCCTGTCCCGCTTCGCTGTCGTAGGGGATTCCCATCGACATCAGCAGGCTGCCGAGATTCGCAAAGCCCAGCCCCAGCGGACGGAAGCGGTGCGAGTTTTCAGCAATCGACGGCGTCGGATAGCTGGCGTGATCGACCAGAATCTCCTGAGCTGTGATGAAGATGCTGGATGCCCGGCGGAACCGAGCAACGTCGAATGTGCCATCTTCCTGCTGGAACTTCCGCAGGTTGATGCTCGACAGGTTGCAGGCGGTATCGTCCAGGAACATATACTCAGAGCATGGGTTCGAGGCGTTGATTGGACCTGTGTTCTTACAAGTGTGCCAGCGGTTGATGGTCGTTTCATATTGAACGCCAGGGTCGCCGCAGTACCAGGTTCCTTCTGCCATTTCTCGTAGGATGTCTTTGGCATCGTAGGATGGGCCTTGCTTATCTGCATCAGTTACCCAGTGCGTCTGCCACTTGCCACCGTCTTCGGCTGCCTGCATGAACTCTTCCGAAACGCGGACCGACAGGTTCGCATTCTGGAACATAATCGAGCTGTACGCTTCGCCGTTGAAGTTGGCATCGTACTCACCGGAATCGATCAGCGTGCGAGCCTTCTTTTCTTCCCTGGACTTGCACTGCACGAATTCCATGATGTCAGGATGCCAGTCTTTCAGACTCTGCATCTTGGCCGCACGACGAGTCTTGCCACCAGATTTCACAACGGCAGCGATCTGGTCGTACACCCGCATGAAACTCAAAGGGCCTGAAGGCGAACCACCGCCCGACAGCTTTTCCTGAGAACTGCGGATCGTTGACAGGTCGGTGCCCGTGCCGGATCCAAACTTGAACAGCATGGCTTCGCTGCGAGCCAGTCGCATGATGTCTTCCATGTTGTCTTCGACAGACTGGATGAAACATGCGGACGCCTGCGGGTACTCGTAGGGAGTTTCCGGCCTGCGGATCGAGCGGGTCTGGACGTCGTAGCGGTAGTTGCCGCGTGAGCCTTTGACTCCGTACTGATGGAAGAGACCAACGTTGAACCAGACGGGCGAGTTGAACGAACCGTGCTGGTGCAGACAGAGCCAGGCGAGTTCTTTGTAGTAGGTTTCGCCGTCGGCCTGACTGGCGAAGTAGCCGTCCTGAATTCCCCAGTCGGCGATCGTGCGAGCGACTCGGTGAACTACCTGCTGGATGCTGGTTTCGCGTTCTGGAGTGCCAGGCTCGCCATAGAAATACTTGCTGACGACGACGTTTGTCGCCAAAGGACTCCAGTCTTCTGGGATCTGGCAGTTCTCCTGTTCGAACAGAATTCCGCCATTCTCGTCCTTGATGTGAGCCGTTCGAGCTTCCCACTCGACTGTGTCAAACGGGTCGACGCCTTCCGGGCAGAAATGAGCCTCGATCTCCAACGGGCTGGCTTCGGAAACGACTGTGCCACTGTGCCCATCCTGGGCTTCGAAATCATCCTCGAAGAATCCCTTGCTGCGGTGCATCGTGCACTCTCCTTGTTCAAACCACACGAAATCAATGAACTAATCTTGAGTTCTTAAAAGTCAGTCCCGTCATGGGACCGTCGTGCTCAGCTTCCTGCCGTTTATCCAGTCTGATAATCCATTTCATCCGATCCTTCTCTGTTTCGGGGTCAACGACAGAACAGCGACTGACGCTGGGAACAGGCGAAACCACCGGCTCAGTCATCCATGCGTGAGCGTTTCATCTGCGCGCAAAATCCTCGCAGAAATTGATTGGGTGCTTTAAGAAATCCCGACATGCTGGCGACAATGCCGCATGCCATTCCCTTGGTTGCCGAGACTAGAGCGTTTAGAAGTGAGCCCCGCCAGAAGGTTCAGAAAAAACCTGACTGACGACTGAATTCTCCTCCGAGAACTCTCATGAACCGACCGGCTGAAAGACCGAGCGATTAAACATGAAAACGAGAACGATATCCGGGACACCGAGCCAGGTCGGAAACACTACCAGATACTATCGGTAGTGTTGCCGGTGAAATGAAGCCCAAGATGTAGTGACTCAGAAGCGAGGGAGGGAATCTTAAAACTCGCCTGCGGTCTGTCAACCCGCCGTTCGGAATTGCATCCTTCGGGGGGCGGTAATTGACGCCGAAACTCACCGCTACTATGGGAGTTAGAGAAATCCAGAAAATGGAAAAATCGTCAAAATCAGCGCTGTCGGAACTGAGCGATCTGGATCACCTGGTGACCCTTAGCAAGTTGAAAAAGATTTAGATGTCATTGCAAAGTGTTGATTTAGTAAGAGTTATGGCGAGCAGTGATTCCTGAGTGTTTCTCCGGCAGCCCGTTCGATGCCCGTTGGTGTTTGAGGAGTAGCTGATTCAGTTCGTATGCTTTTGAATGCGATCTCAGCGGACGCTTGAATTCGCATTTCGGCCTGTCGTCAGTGTGGATTCGGCTACCAAAGAACGGATGGTTTGTTGGTTGGTTGTTCGAATCGATGCTGAGAAAGGCCAGGCTGATTCGCAATCGTCACGCTTCAAACGCAAAACGCCCGATTCCGGCGGTTCAGAGATCCGAACCTGCGTCAATCGGGCGTAGAGCATGTGTGCTTGCGGATGACTTCTTATCCGCTGCTAGCTGATGTGCCAGGCAGTCGCTGCAAAGTGATTGCTCAGGCTGCTCGCGTCATTGGGTCTGACTTCACTGTTGCAGCAGCCCGTTTGGGGATCGACTTCTCGATGCGCCGCATTTCCAGTGCAAAGATGCCTGACGTGGCGGTCTGAATTGCGATGTAAGCAAGAATCACGGGACCATGTACAGCGAAGCAGGCCATGACCCAGAGGGTCAATCCACCTGCCAGAATTACGACAAGACCAGGAGCGTTTTTCATGATGCGTCCACGAAGGGCTTGGAGAAACGTCGAGTCACGATACCAGGAGTTTGGTCTGCCGTCTTAGTGACAACCACGCCAAAATCCCAATCGAAGCTGTTAAATTGAAGGTGTGTGTCGAGTAAGTATTCTGAACGGAACCGATCGCGAAGTTTCTTCAGAAACATGAACGACCAGAGTTGCTCATTCCAGAGGAATAACCGTCAGCCGAAAGGACCTTCCTGGAACTGAGGAATCGCCCAGTATGGGCTGGCTGTGTTGGATGATGACATTCTTCCCGGTGGCGGCGAACGGTGAAATTCGATGCCGCTACGGGTTCTATCGACTGTCCGGAGCTGTGCGGATTGTCCCGTTGTGCGGGGCAGGGCGGGAATTGAACAATTACTGCTGTTTTTTGAGTCCGCATCCGTACGTCGGTTCGACCTGATAGTAAGGATCAGTCAGCCGCAATTCGGCGCAGGAGCGAACCAATAATGCCCGCACTAAACTGATGAAACCCCAATCCGGAAGAAAATTGGTGACACCGAAAGAAACATCCGATTTGTGCGACAGGCACATGGAGCGGTTTGTCGCCAGGATGCCTACAGCTCAAACAACGATTGAGTTTTTACGATCGCGCAGTCTTCCGGAAACGTGTGAAAGGCGTGGATCAAAAGACTGTGAGGCCACACGTCAGTCTGCATGAAGCTTAGAGCAGCCGGCGACAACCGATTCGGTGAACTGAAGCAATGCGAAATGGGAGCCCGCTGGCAGTCGTTCTGCAGCTCCTCGTGCATATTGAGGAACACTTCTGGCGAAAGCTTTTCGACCTGATAGCTCATGTGATAGGTGATTTTGTCACCGCATTTGATCGACTCGTCACGGCTGCCCTTCAGGCGTCGATGGAACCGCTCGTTTTGATCGGGAAGTGGCTGACCACGGCTGGCCACGGCTTCAGAAATGATCGAGTCGCCGATCTGAAACGTCACCAGATGACCTGAGTCGCAAATCCGGATATCAGCCGAGTAATCAGGCTGGCGGATCTGGTCGTGCTTCCGAATGTCGAACAGCTCGGGATGGAGCGATCTTTCAAACAGATGGAACATGAGTTCCGAGACAGCTGGTCGGACGAAGCTTACATTCATTGGGAAACCTGCGGACCTGCGAGCAACGCTTAAAAGCAACGGTCAGGAAACTCGACACTTAATGATTGTACCGAGCGTATTCGGTCCATCGAAAGCTTCGCCAACAGCAATTTGACAGTTGTCGCATCCTCGGCACATTTCCGGATGATTCCGGGTTGCATCCTGCCAAACCGGCGTTCCTGCATTTTCAATGACTTTGGTTCTCCTGCGACGTTTGTGGCCTCGCTCGGCGGCTTCATTGCCTGACGATCTACTGCCATCTGGCGAGTCCGGTTTGCCGGGGTCTACCGGCCTTTGGTGTCGGTGGCTTCTAACTGCAATGTCGAATCCCGTTGAATTCGTGCATAGCGTTGATCGCGCATAGCTTCGGAATGACTGTCTCAATCAGAGATGATCCGTTCTCGCTTTCACAGGTCGCTGCATTTGTGTCAGAATATCGGCGATGACTGATCCGTCTCTCTGGGCTCTCTGCCCTTCATCTGAACCTCCCGCCAGTTGTGACACTCACCGGCATGCCATTTGCGATTTCAGTTTCCCCTCGGCAACGAAGATTTGAAGCGTTTCCGCGTTCTCAAATACCCATGACCAATACGGGATGTCGCCACCGGATGGTTGCGCTGCAGGAACATTCATCCTGCTGTCTACGATGGATGATTCCGGTGCTTGCGTTGTTTGTCGGAGTCGACAGTTCTGTAGACGCCGCAGACTCGTATCGGGAATTGGTGCAGCCTTTTGCGAAGAAGTACTGTGTTGAGTGTCACAATCCGGCGAAGGCTCGCGGCGAGCTGGATCTCACGAAGTACGAAACTGAAAAGAGTGTGACAGGACATTTTCGGCGCTGGCAGAACATCATTGCATTCATTCGTGATGGAGAAATGCCGCCGGAGAATTCAAAGCTGCAGCCGACGATCGACGAACGGAACGTTGTTATTGAAGCTGTCGAGTCGATGCTGATTGCCGAAGCAAACAGGAACGCGGGCGATCCCGGCGTTGTGCTTCCACGGCGTTTATCGAACACGGAGTACGATCTGTCGGTCAGTCATCTGACAGGCGTCAACATTCATGCGACGGCTGAGTTTCCTGCCGATCCAGCGGCTGGCGAAGGGTTTGATAATACGGGCGAGGCACTGACGATTTCTCCAAGTCTGCTTCGAAAGTACATGGCCGCGGGGCAGCACGTTGCCAGCCACCTCGTGCTGAGAACCAGCGGGATCAGTTTCGCTCCGTATCCCGTCACGTCTTACAACGAACGAAAGAAGCTGACCGAACAGGCGATTGTCGATTTCTACCAGAGTCGTGAGGTCAGGCTTCGAGACTACCTGGAAGCTGCCTGGAAGTATCGTCATCGACCGAATGAAAATATTGAGGCGTCGATTGAAGACTGGGCAAAGCTGCATGGACTCAGCGAGAGATATCTGGCTCTCGTTTGGGAGACACTGAGTGGGACATCTGTGTCGGCGGGTTTTCTGAAGCAGGTCCGGCAGGCCTGGGACGCCGTTCCGTCTCCGGCAACATCTGCCGGTGTGCCGACGGAACTGGGTGAAGTTGCACAGTTGATTGAGTTTATCCGACGAAATATCGGGACAAAAGACGAGCGATTGATTCGACCTAACGCCGGAACCTGGCCGATTGGACAACTGGACTTTCGAGCGAAGCAGGCGGCGATTCGTGACAAGTTCACTGCCAGCAATCTTCGCGACCAGGTGTTCGTCCGTTTTGATCGAGTGGCCCGTCCACGGGAAGGCAAGCCACGGGAAAACAAAGCCGCGAAACCTCACACGCTCTATTTGCGAGTCGATCCAGCTTTTGACGGCGACGCCGAGAGTTACGTGGTTGTCGAGCGTCCGATTCTCAGTAATTCCGACAAGCTTCCTTCGAATGATGAGCAGGCGGAGAAGAATCAGGTTGTCACTCTTCGTGATTTTCTGACGGAGCATTCACCAGCCGTTGCGAATCAGTTGAACTTTGGGCGAGATCCGAATGGCAATGAGATTGATGCTGATTCCTTTGTGCTCAAGACGTCGTCGCTGATTGAAATTACGTTGGAACGCGATGCGCAGGAAGCGGCCGAGCACCGACACGTGCTGGCAAACTGCGTGCTCGACAAGGAACAGAGTCACGGCTCAGGTGTGATCCTTCAGTCGGCCACGAATCGTGTTCCGGACATTCGGTATGCAGAGCAAGCAGCCCTGTTGATCGATTCTGAAAGTGATTTCGTCAGCAGGTATGTCGGGTTTTTCGAGCAGTTTTGTCGAACGTTTCCAAACAGGTTCTTCTATGTCGATCGCAACCGAGGGCTGGCTGCCGGCTTTCATCTGGTGGAAGGATTTTTCCGAGACGATCAGCCTCTGGTGGATCAGGTGCTGACTGATCAGGAACGCATCGAGTTGGATCTGCTATGGGAAGAGCTGAATTTCGTGACACAAAGTGTCGAGACGTTGATCCGCGGTTTCGTCTGGTTTGAGCGTTCGGAGCGGCACGTTTTACATGACAAACGCTTTGATTTTCTGCGGGCTGAGGATCCAGAGCTTGTCGAAGACGACCTGCTGCATAAGTTTGAGCGGCTTTACATGGACCGCCTGGGAGTGAAGCTGGCCCAGGCCGCATTCACGCCGGCCAATCCGGAAGATGAAAAGTTCCACGTTATTCACAGATTCTTTGATCAGATTCGACGTGGTCTGGCTCATCATCGCGATCTTTTGAAAACGGCTGAGTCGCGGGCCTTTGCCGATTTAGATGTATTGGCGGCGCGGGCGTGGCAACGGCCACTTGCGCAAAAGGATCGCAAGTCGTTGAGATCGTTGTTTGCCGCGATGCGTGAGCAAGGACAGGGTGTTGAGGGTTCGCTGCGTGGCGTCCTGACCGCGATTCTTTTGTCGCCTGACTTCTGTTATCGCTACACGGACTCGCATCCGGGAATCGAAGTTCGTCAGCTATCGGAACGTGCGACTGCTGGAAGATTGAGCTATTTTCTGTGGTCGTCTCTTCCGGACGAAGAATTACTCGCGAAATCGCTGGCTGGGGAATTACAGACTGATGCCGAGGTGGTTGCTCAGGCCCGACGAATGCTGAAGGACGATCGCGTGAAAGCGTTCGCCAGAGAATTCTTCGGACAATGGCTGCGATATCGAGATTTCATTTCGAAGGATCCGATCAATGCCGAAGCGTTTCCGGGATACACCGACGAGTTGCGTCAGGCAATGTTTGAAGAACCCGCTCGACTGGCAACACGGCTGATTCAGGATGATCGGCCAGTCACTGAGTTACTCAATACCGATTCTACCTTTGTGAACGGAATCCTTGCTCGGCATTATGGCGGCGACTTCGAACGCGCGTATCGAAGCCGGGTTTCCGAATGGACGAATGAGCGAAGGGCACGAGGACTTTCGTCGAACGACGCGGATAAGCAATGGCATCGAGTCAGCGGTCTGCATGACGCTGGCCGTGGCGGACTGTTCGGCATGGGAGTTATTTTGACAAGCAACTCAGCCGGAGAGCGAACGAGTCCAGTCAAGCGAGGATTCTGGGCAGTTCACCATTTGCTTGGTCAACACTTTCCTCCTCCGCCGGCTGATGTTCCGGAGTTGCCGGGCGATGAACAGAATGCACCAAAAACGATTCGTGAAATGATGGCCGAACACACGGCTGATCCTCGCTGCGCAATGTGTCACACCCACTTCGATTCGTTGGGCATGGCGATGGAAGGCTTCGATCCGATCGGTCAAAGACGCTTGAAAGACCTGGCCGGCCGAGTGGTCAATGACGCCGCGGATTTTCCGGGAGGCGAAACTGCCAGTGGTATTCCCGGTCTGATCCAATACATTGAGAAGAACCGAAAGCAGGATTTTGTCAGGACTCTGTGTCGTAAGTTTCTGGGTTATGCACTCGGACGATCAGTGATGCTGTCCGATTCGATCCTGCTTGAACAAATGGAAGACGCATTGCGGAAGAATGACTATCGGTTTTCCGTCTTATTCGAAATGGTTGTGACAAGCCCGCAATTTCGAAATCAACGCGGGCGAGATTTTTCGCTGACTGGCCGATAAACAAGATGGCAGGGATGTTCCGGTCGATCAAGGTTTGAGTAACCAGGATAGTTGAGTTGAATTCATGAATTCCAAAGCTCAGATACCTCGTAGGCATGTTTTGAAGGCAATCGGCGCGACGGTCGCTCTTCCGTGGCTGGAATCCGCGGGGCGGGCGAATGGCAAAGCGGCGCCGCCGAAGCGTTTCGCCTGTCTGTTCTTTGGTGACGGAATTCATCCGGCAGAATGGTGGGCAAAGGGCAAGGGCTCGACGCTTGAGATCGGTCCGGCTTTCTCATCGCTGAAACCGGTCAAGCATAAGGTCAACTTCATCAACGGACTGGCCCATCCGGGCAACGTTGTCGGTGGACATGCCAAAGGGGCCGCGGGCATGCTGACCGGCGTGCAGCCGAAAGGGGGCCGAGAGATTCTTGCTTCGACTAGCATGGATCAGCTACTCGCGCAACGGCTCGGTGGTGACACGGCGATTCCGAGTCTCGTGCTTGCCTGCGAACGTCCGGTCAGCGGATTTCACGAGTCCGGCTATTCGATGATGTATGCGTCGCACGTTTCCTGGAGTTCGCCGGTTTCTCCTGTCCCGTCGGAACTGTACCCGTCACTGGCTTTCGATAGTCTGTTTGAAAGTCGTGGAAGTCGGATGCAGCTCAGCGTACTCGACCATGTGCTGGACCAGCTGAATGATGTCTCGCGCAAAGTGTCGGCTACGGATCGGTCAAAGATCGACGAATACACGACATCCGTTCGCGAAGTCGAGCAGCGTATCTCAAAGATGCAGCAGCGGCAGGGAGAAGAACGCGAAGAGCTCGACATGATCAAGTCGAAGCGTCCTGCTGATGGATTACCGACTCAGCTTGACGAACATTCGAGATTGATGTGTGACGTTATTGCTCTGGCGTTCCAGGCTGACCGCACTCGGTTTGCGACGATGGTCATGACAAACAACCTGTCAGGCCAGGTCTATCCGTTCCTTGGACTTCGTCAGGATCATCACAGCTTTTCACACGGGTGGCAGAACAAAGAATTTGCTTCGATCAGCCGCTTCTGGGTTGAGCAGTACGCTTACCTTGTCAGCCGTCTGGATTCGATGCAGGAAGGCGATGGCACGGTCCTCGACAACAGTTGTATCATGATGGCCAATGAACAATGGACTGCTCACAACGCCCCGAAAGTTCCACTGCTGCTAAGCGGCGGACTCGGCGGAACTCTGGAAACAGGCCGCAGCCTGGATTTCGAGAAAAGTAAACAGCGATCAATGTCGTCGCTGTACCTCGGTCTGATGGACCGCATGGGAGTTCGGCTGCCTGGTTTTGGCAATGCAACCGAGCAGCTTTCAGGTGTCTGACTGACCGAGGAATACGGTCAGGAAGTTTTCAGCGGCGGCAGGTCGACCCGCGAGCACATTCGGAGCAAAGGACATTCGGTACAGTTCGGGCGGCGGGCGATGCAGATTTGTCGGCCGTGATGGATCAGGCGGTGGCTGTATTGGATCCATTCGGTCTTTGGCAGCACGGCTTTCAGTTGGCGCTCGGCGATCTCTGGGTTAATGGAGTCCGTCAGACCGAGCAGTTTGCTGATTCGCTTGACGTGAGTATCGACGACGACTCCGCTGGCAATGCCGTACCAGGTTCCAAGGACGACATTTGCCGTCTTTCGACCGACGCCGGGCAGGGACGTCATTTCGTCCAGAGTCTGCGGCAGTTCGCCATCGAATTCGTCAACCAGTTTCTTCGCCATGCCGCGAATGTTCTCTGACTTGGCGCGGAAGAAGCCGAGCGGATAGATGATCTTTTCAACGGCCTTCTGCGTCGATTTCGCCAGGTTTTCGGCATTCGGGTACTTGTCAAACAGGACAGGTGTGACTGAGTTGACTCTTTCGTCGGTGCATTGTGCCGAAAGGATTGTCGCTGTCAGCAGCTGATATGCTGAGTTGTGAGTCAGTGCGCATTCGGCCACGGGGTAGGTCTTCCGGAGGACTCGCACGACGCTCCGAGCTTGTTTCTTTTTGTCAGCAAGTTCCGATTGATCGAGTCCTGTCATAGCGTTTGCAAAAATCCAATGGGTTTCCGGTAGAGAAACTGAATCGAAACGTTCTAGAATCTCCGCCTGCGTCATGGTGATAAAAAGTGTCTCGGAATGAGACGATGGCCCAACGGACGGCTTGTGGATGATAGGTCCGAGTTGGTTCTTCGCAATGCACCTGCGACGCGGAACAGCCTGCTGTTACGGAACTGCCGGCGTTACGGAACAAGGGACTTCACGGATGGACGAACTACCCGAACTTTATCTCAAAGGGATCTGGCTTTTTAACGAAGGCGAGTTCTTTGACTGTCACGACGAACTGGAAGAACTCTGGACCCAGATACAAGGCGAAGAAAGAAAGTTCATTCAGGGATTGATCCAGGCGGCTGTGGGGCTGTTCCATTTTGGAAACGGAAACCTCGGCGGCGCCCGCAAGATGTACATCTCAGCGAGGGAGAAACTGGAACTTTATCCGTCGCCGTACATGTCGATTGATCTGGAACGGTTCAAGACGGACTTGCAACACAGTTTTCAGGAACTGCTGGATGCAGGCACGACTTATCCGGACAACGTCGAATTACAGGATGATCGAATTCCCACGATCTATCTGGCTGGGCAGGGCTGAGAGTAATGACGTCAGCGGACCCTAACGAAATAACAGCCGATTTTAAGGGACGAGCTGCGATTTTCCCTCTTCCGAACGTCACGCTTTTTCCCAACGTGATGCTGCCCCTTCACATCTTTGAGCCTCGTTATCGCTGCATGGCCGAAGACACTCTGAAGGGTGATGGTTATCTGGCAATGGGATTGCTGAAAGGCGGTTGGGAAGCTTCCTACGAAACGAAAGATTGCGAAATTCACGACACAGTCTGTCTGGGGAAAGTGATCGCGAACGATCAGTTAGAAGACGGTCGACATTACCTGATGTTGCAGGGGTTGCGTCGAGCAAGACTTGTGACAGAGCTTGAAACTGATTTGCCGTATCGGTTGGGCATGTTGGATGTCGTCGAGGATTTTTACCCTCAGACTCCAATGATCGACCGCGAGCGTCGGCAGGAAGAGTTGGTTGAATGGTTCGGCAAGGCCTATCCGAAACTTGGGTTCCAGGCCGAGGTCGTTCACGCTCTCGGATCAGGAATGCAGCTTGGCGAACTCTGTGATGTTCTGGCTCATTCGCTGAAATTGCCTCCCGAAGATGCACAGCGTTTGCTCGCTCAGGCAGACGTTGATCAGCGCAGCGACCTGGTTCTGGAGATGCTCAAGAATCAGTTCCGTGGAACGCTTGAGCCGGTTGGCCGGGATTTTCCACCCGGGTTCAGTTTGAACTGAGTGAAGCGGCCTTGGATCCCCTCCGGCTTGAAAGGCCGACCTGCCCCGGAGCGAGAGGTCTTATTGCTGAGCCTGTCGTTCTGCCCAGATTGGACTCAGCCATGCCCACTGCCCGTTGTGCTGTGCAGCCTGCAGTCGATAGACGTCAACGTCTGAGTGAGGTGTGTCAGTCCAGTCGGCTTCGACCGAACATTCTTCGACAGGTACGAGCGGACCGATGCAGATTGCTTCGCTGAGCCAGCCTCGCAGGAAGTGCGAATTAGTTTTTCGGAGTAGCTCTGCCAACGAGTGCTCGTAACGCTGGCCGTTGATTTCGATACTGACTCTTGCAGAGAGAGGTGCATCGATTTCCATCGAGATGGATTGCGTCGTCTCATGCCGCATGGTTCGATTGCCTTGCGTGATGCTTCGCCACTCGAAGAATCGCTCAGACTGATTCTGCAGTTCGTGAGGCAGATCAACCTCGTCCAGCACCTCAGTAACGCTGCTGCCTTTTGGTGCAACGACGGCCTGGCCGGAGAAACACGTTTCGGTCTCGACAATCGATCCTTGATCAATGGTGAAACTACCTGACCATTCAACGGGAACCGTGTTACGGCCCCACCCCCACGTGAGCCGTAACCTGTATCGATGTCCCGCTGGATTCGGTTCAACTCGATCCGGAAAAAATCGCTGGACAACTTGCCCGTTGCGGAGCAGTTCGACTTTGTCGAGCGAACTGGAACCACGCACTGTAGCTTTGCAGTGCCGCTCGCCGGGAGCAGAAACAGTGTCACCGATCCACGCATCGTTCAGAAACAGTCGAGCGTCGATGCGGTCACCGGTTGCGGCGAAAACACGTCGCGCGAGGAAGGCTTCCCAGATTGATTCCCGCGTCAGCTCCTTAGCAAACACCCCCATACGACCGTCGCCGTGACTGCCGGGGTAGGCTGCATGATGGTCGGTGCCTCCGGCGATGCCGAATCGAAAACCACGTTCCCAACCGGCTTCGGCGGTGCTGTTCCAGTCGCGCGGCCCCATGTCGTGCAGCATTCGGTATGGAGCGTCTTCAGAGAGCGAACATCCATGCAGCGAGAAGATCTCGACGAAGGGAGATATGTCCTCACGATATTCGTCCCAGTTGATCCCTCGATAGCCGGCTCGATAACCAATGTGGTGAGGAATGGCGATGCCCTTCGCGTCTGAAACGACTTCCCGCAGGCCGGGCAGATTCAGCGCGTCGCGCAACGGCAGATCAGGCGTCGCTGTGTAGACGTTGTGGTCTCCGTACTTCAGCGAGTGCCACTCGTAGCTGGGAAATGCGATGAACTCGCCATGGCTGGTTCCGGCACGCTGCAATTCGATCAGCCGATCCCAGTTTCGAGCGAGCGTCGCGAAGCCTTCATTGTGGTAGTCGATGATTTCGGCATAGACGCTTCGATCAGTCGGCATATCCGGCCAGAAGGCATGTCCGGTGACTGAGCAGAAATCGAGCTGCTGCCGCGCCCGCATCAGAGCCTGCGGGACCGTCCCGTGCCCGTAGCTGATCGAGCAGTGGTTATGCAGGTCTCCCCAGTACAGATTGAACACAGCGTTTTCCTCAAATCAGAAATTTCACGATCTGCCGGGCGAGTACGGTCTATCTGGATTCCGAGTAACACATTCGCTGTCCCCAGTACCCGTCCGCCGCCGCCAGCAGGTGCACTTGGTCAGACGGTCCGAGGAGCGATGCTGACGTGGCAGAATGTGAAGCCAACATCTGAATCAGGCATCCGCGTTGAGCGTCGGCGTGTCTTCAGAAGTTTCATCTTTGAACTGCAGTGCTAACAGTCCAAATCCGGTCACCCCGATCGCCGCTGCCGCCAGCCAGAACTGGCTGTAGTTCAGAACGTCGTTGGATGTACATAATTTTGCGAGCGCTCCGGTCAATATTCCACCAGCCAGCGGACCGATTCCAAAGCACATCAATCCAAAGATTGTCTGTGTCGAGTGCTTCGCATCAGCCGGGGCCATGCGGTCAACGTAAATAAAACCAGCCGCATAGAAGCATGCAAAGCAGAGGCCGTGCAGTGCCTGAGAAGCGACGATCACTGACAGAGGCAGCAACTCATGGCATGCGAAAATCAAGTAACGCAGGACGTAGCACCCGGCTCCGATGAGCATGACATTGCGAAAGCCGATCCGACGAAGCAACAACCCCAGCACGGCCATCGCTCCAATCTCAGCGAATTGACCGATCGACATGGCTGGCATGATGTAGGCATCTCCCAAACCAATCGCTGCCAGAAACTTGCCGGCCTGAATGAAGTAGAGAGTGTGCACGGTTCCGACGATCAGCGTCGAAACGAGCAGAATGGCCATCGACCGCTGCCCATAGATTTTCACCGTCGACCACAAAGCAAGCGATTTGGCTTTCTTCCTGGGGAGCGTGTTTGGAAGCAGATACCAACAGAAGAACCCGTATGTGATCCCGATGACTCCAGCGACTTTCACTGAGTCGATCATACGCGCCATTTTCATCGGCACGTCTTCGCCTGTGAAGAACGGTGGCAGCCCCTGAAATTTCAAATCGGTTTGAAGCCATATCATGGGAAAGAGCCAGGAAACAACGATCCAGGCAATCGTTCCCCAGACGCGAATTCCTGGATACTGACCTTTCGGGTCGTCCAGGTGAGACATCGCGAGCGAATTGCTAAGCGACATCGTTGGGACAAAGAGGATCGCATAAACGATCGACAAACCAAACCACGCGGCAAACGATGTCTGATACCCGGTAACGAGCTGAGCCATTCCGCCAAGGATCAGCAGGACGGCCATGACTTTCTGAGTGGCAAACCTGCGGTCGGCGAGCGACGCTGCGATAAATGGACTGCAGATCGCGCCGATGGCCAGCGCGACTCCGAGGGTATATCCAATCTGATTTTCAGTGAATTCGAGGCCGCCTTGATCTTTTTTTGCCGAGAGAAACCTACCGGCAATCGGTATCCAGACACCCCGAGCGGCGTACTCCATGAACATCATGATCCGGAGTCTGGCAATTTTGTACGGCAGAGGTGCAGTCTCAACTTCACTCATCAGTTGCGGGTCCCTTCACGGTGCGTCGACTTCGGCATCGTTAAGTTTCGAGTCCGAAGTGTGGAGCAATCTCTCGCTGCACGGTAGTGACTTCGCCGGAAAGGATTTCTTCCAGACTCATGCGACGGCCGGCTCGTGATGATTCAAGCACGGCCCAGGCACATGCCAGATCTCGCATACCTTCCTGGCCATCGACGATTGGAGCACGCTTGTCGCGGATTGCGTTCAACCAGTCGATCTGCGTGAGGGCGAAGCTGTCTTCGAGACCAGACGGAATCTCACGTTCTCTTTGTTCGTTTGGAATGTGCTGTTCATAAATTTCGGCGAGAGATGATTCTGATCCTGCGCCGCTGGTGAAAGTGTTTGCTCGAAGCTGGCCTTTTGTTGTGAAGACAACGGGACCAGGGCCGCAGACAGTCGGTTTCGCTTGGCCGGCCCAACTTGCATGGACACTGCCGATCGTCTTGTTGACGGTTTCGAACGTGGCGAAGTAGGTGTCGTCGGCGTCGCACTGCACTTCGTTTGTCACATTGCCAGCATCGTCAAATGTATAGCGAACGGGTTCGACCGTATGGGCTCTCCCGTCGATCGATGCGACTTCGCCACCAGCGACGCGGACGAAGTCGAACTGGTGGACCCCCATATCGAGCGTTATGCCTCCAGCTTGCTCGGTGCGGTGTCGCCAGGGCGTCCTGGCGACAATCTGATTGGGTGCCCACCACGCTCCAATCGCTCCCGTATGGATGATCTGGGGTTGTCCGAGGATTCCAGCTTCAAGCAAAGCCTTCATGCGAATGGAGTCTGGTCGGAACCGCCAGTTCTCGAAGACTCCGAGCGTCAATCCGTGTTTCTCAAACGCATTGCACATCAACCTCGCACCGGCCACGGTTACTGACATTGGCTTCTGCGTCAGAAGGTGCTTTCCGTGGGCGGCGGAAAGCTGTGCGATGACATGGTGCAGGCCATGCAGCGTGTAATCGTTGATGGCGTCGACGGAATCCGAAGAGATCAGCTCGCGATAGTCATCATAGACCTCGACCTCGACGTCGTTCTGGAAGTCGGACAAAAACTCGTCACCGACAGCGAGCGCATCGCCGGGAATATTGCTGACGGCAGGCCGCTGTGTCGGTCCCTTGTCACGCTGGACGTACGCCCGCGCGTCGTCGATGTTTCGAGCGCACAACGCTGTAATACGAAAATTGTCCACGCCTGCCTCTCGAAGCAGTCGGTAGCCCTTCAAGTGCGCTGCGAGAATCCGGCCGCAGCCGATTATGCCGATTCGAATCATGTGAGTTGTTCTATTTGGCGTTCATGTTAATTGCCGGCAATGCTGCAGTTACGACAACGGATAAACGTTTTCTCGAATCCTCGCCCACGGAAAGGTTGTGACATCGCTTGAGCACGGACCGGCAGTCCCAACTGTGTATGTTGTGCTCGTGATCGGATCGTAACCACGACGATGAGCTACGGCGGCTTTCACGGCGATGACGCTGCACTCTTCCGGGACGATTCCCTGACTGCGGAGCTGGCCAAGGTCGAAGGGAGGCATTTTCTTTGATGTCAGCAGAATGACAACCTCGCCGCTGCGAACGACAGCACAAGGGCCCATGTCGATGTGGATGCCGTACATCGATGCCAGATGGCTGTTAGGGTCTTCGAGTTCGAAGAGCCCGTCCGATGTCGATAATAACTCGGCCGTCAGTTTGACTGGTTCGCAGAATGCTGAGCTGCCCACGGCGCCGATTGAAAGTTCGACGTTGTCTCCAGATCGGTGTTCCGTGAGACGCGCGACGGAGCCCGGATCGTTAATGATACTTGCTGATTTGTGGAATTGTTCATCCAGTAGAAATTTCAAGAGTTCAGTCGTGTCTCCCGGAGCTCCTCCGCCAATGTTGTCGGCTGGTTCCACGACGATGACCGGAGTTCTGTCGGCCGCTACGTCCTCGCGGATCTGGTCACGAAAACTTTCAAGTGGAGCGTCGACTTTGTTTCCTTTCTCCCGATGCTCAATCGACCAGTCAACGAGTAGCTGCAATTGCTGTTGAGCATGTTTGGCGTTGCCGAACGTTACCGCCGCAAAACTGACGCCTGTGTCTGGCGTGTCTGCAAACGAGAATCCTCCCATGACGTTGACCGCTGCGATTTCGTTGTGCGACGTTTCGACTGCTCGCGCCATCGACGCCAGAGTTCGCATCGGATCATCGGCCGTTCCAGTCCCGGTCGGTGGCCACATGATCGGCGGTTGAGCCCAGACAGATTCTGGTTGATGATTTGTTGTCAGAATCTGGTCAAGTAGTCGCGCTGCACGTTCCGCAGTTTGGCAGGCATCGGTGTGTGGATTATTTCGATAGGCGATGAGACCCTGCGTCAGCTCAATTGTTCGTTGTGAAATGTTCCCGTGCAGATCGAGAATCCCGCAAATCGGAACTGACTCAGCGCCGGGGATTTGCCGTATCCTTGAAATTAACTCGCCTTCAACATCCGGAAGCGATCGAGTGACCATCGCGCCGTGCAGGACGAGAAAGATGCCATCGACATTGTCCTCAGAGAGTAGAGGCGAGCTGACAGACTCAAAGTTGTGCCAGAAATGTTCAAAGACCTCGTCTTCAACGATACCGCCAGGCGTTGCACGAAGATCGATGATTGGTGTGACGACCCAGTCAGACTCGTCGGCGACTTTGAGCAATCCTGCAAGCGGCGAGCCGTCGCCACGAGAATTGAACAGTTCCTCGCCCAGTCGCTGATGAAATTCATTCAGTGACGTCGTGGACTCGAGAAAGGTATGCGTCTCGTGAAAGAGTCCAGCTAGCAGTACTCGTTTAGTCATGTTTGTTCCGCGCAGCGAAGATGTTCATGTGACGTCTAATTAATCATCACATTGTGACGGCATACGTGCGAATGATGCTATGATCGAGGCCTCGAAACACTGTTGCCAGAATATGGCACGCGGGTCGAGACCGTTTCATTGAAGATTCCTTCATCAGGTCAGGATGCCACATGATGAGCGATCGCTTCGGCGTCCGCCATGCTCCCGCGATTGTCGCAATTGCTCCATTGGGGGCCACAGTACTCGGTAGTCTGTTCAACGTATGGTACAACGTCAGCCAGATTGATCCGCTATTGACTGGCGAACAGCGAGAATTGTTTTCCCGTGCGATCATGTCTTACAACGCGATTGCCTATCCAGTACTCATGGTTATCTGGCTCGGAGTGGTCTGGCCAATTCAGCGAGCCTTTGTATTGCTAAGGGCTGGCGAACCTGTTTCTGACGATCGGATTTCCCGGGCTCGCGTTCGTTCGATTAATCTGCCGTGGTTTCTCGGAGCGATCCTTGGTCTGGGATGGTTGCTCAGTGCTCCGGCACTTATTGGAGCGTTGCGGGAAAGCTCGAATCAGGTGGATTCACGTGTACTTTTTCACTTGCCAGCATCGATTGTTATTGCTGCGATGATCACGCTCACTCATGGATTTTTCATTGTAGAACTTCTTGCGGAACGGCTGTTGTTCCCGTTTCTGTTTGTCGACCAAAGTCCTGCAAATGTTCCAGGAGCGATTAGCCTCCCGCTGAATCGAAGAAACCTGCTTAGCGCCATCGCGGTATGTGTCTGCCCGATCCTGTCGCTCGTGCTTTTAGGGCTTATCGATGCTGAGTCATTCGATGAATTCAACTGGTTCATGATCTACGTCGGCGTGATCGGCATTCTACTGGGGATGTTTTGTTCCTGGATGGCCAGTAACCACGTTGTTGTGCCTGTCAACGCCTTGAAAAGTGCAGCAGGGAAGGTGGCAGCGGGGCACCTGGATGCGAAAGTCGAATTGCGACGCGCCGACGAATTCGGCCCGTTGATCGACGAGTTCAATCGGATGATTGATGAAATGCGGGCCAAACGCGAGTTGCGGCAACGATTCGGTTTACACGTCGGACGCCGGACTGCTGAACTGATCCTGGCTCAAGACCCGGGCCTGGGCGGCAGCGAGCAGTGTATCACCGTCATGTTTTGTGATATTCGAAACTTCACGGCGAGGTGTGCTCACACACCAGCCAGCGGAATCGTTCCTCTATTGAATCGATTTCTGACGATGATGGTCGAAGTTGTTGAGGATCGTCATGGCGGCAACGTTAACAAGTTTCTTGGTGACGGATTTATGGCCTTGTTTGGAATCGGTACTGAAACTCAGAGTGACGATGACCAGGTGGCGAGTGCCAGGTCTGCGGTTCGAGCCAGTCTCGACATGATGCAGCGGCTGGAAGAACTAAACGCAGAACTGGCGGGAGACG
>CALGTK010000083.1 GCA_937904325.1 uncultured Planctomyces sp. | reverse complement strand
GCCCCAACTGCTGTTTTGAAGACGTGTTCGGCCGCTTCGTGTTTCCATTTTTCAAAAACTTCCATACACAGCAGTCGATAGTCGAGTTCTGAATCAACCTTCAGTGTCGACCGCAATTGCTGGTTGATCGCCGCGGTAAAAAGAGGGTCGATCGACAACAGCGATGGATCGGGTCCTTCGAAATTCGCGCGATCGGGAAATGGGTCGGCAGTCGAAAGCGACGCGTCGTACAGGCCCAGCACCCGCTTCTGATCTTTCAGTAATTCCCGGCAAAACTGCGGAGCCGTGATTCGTCCTCCTGCGTTCTGAATGAACGATTCCGAGAGACCAGTGAGTTCTGCCATGCGTTTGGTGATTCCCGTTCGGTCCTCTTCGGGAAGAGCGTCGCCCAACGCAAGCCACCGACTTAGTTGCTGAGTCGCGAAGTCAGCGGCCAGGGCCGCAATTTCATCCTGCGATTCTTCGTCAACCACGTTCTTCGTCCGCCCGTGCTGGTGAGCGGTGGCGACAAGCGAAGGGAATACTTCGATCCAATGCGTAAGATTGTAGTCTGTTCCGAAGAGGCCTTCGAACTCGATCGCGGGAGATATCAGAAGCGCTCCGCAGAGTCCAACGCCGTAATTTTCCTGGAGCATTCGAGTCATTTTAGCGACTCGAAATCCGCCGTAGCTTTCTCCGGCGATGAACAGCGGCGACGTCCACCGATGCTGCTGCGACAGGATTCGGCAAATCAACTCGCCCAACGAATGGAGATCGCGATCGATATCCCAGAAGGCGGTATCTTCGCTTGGCCCAGCGGACTGATTGTCAGCTTTAGCGGAACCATCAGGAGTGGAATCTTCCTTCAGGGCCCGGCTGAATCCAGTACCTACGGGATCTATGAAAACCAGGTCAGTGAATGGCAGCCAGTTTTCCAGATTATCGAGAACCTTGACGGGCATCGGCGGGATGGTTCCGGACTCTCCGAAAGACACGCGTTGCGGCCCCAGGGCGCCCATGTGAAGAAACGCCGACGCCGCACCCGGGCCACCATTGAAGACAAACGTCAATGGTCGACTCACGTTGTCATCCGTGTCGACGAAGTACGAAGTGTGGAAGACTTCGGCGACCGGTTTGTGGATTTTCCGAAGCGTCGTCCATGCGGCCGTTGCCCGGTAGTTGAGCGGTTCACCATCAAGCTCAATCGAGTGGTGCGTCGTCGAGCTTTCCGTACGAAACGCGGATGCCGGACCGGAACCATTGTTACCTGATGCTGAAAAAGTGTTGGGCATGTGCTTATTCTGGGGTAAGTAGAAGTGTCGAAGTGAACAGAGGCTATAGTCTGCCGGTATTCGGAGACGGTCACTGCTCGGACGCTATCTTGACTGCCGCAAAATCGGAAGCGAAATCCGGAATTCGACTGGCCGAACGGGAAGCCAGATGTCACAGTCAATGCTTCGGTTACCTGATCAGCCCTGTTCTCGACAACTGAGGTGCCATCAATGTCTCGATTGTTTTTACTTACGCTCCCGACAGTTCTGTTGTATGTGCAATTCTGCCAGGCCGGAGACCCGGTCTTCTCGGGTCCGCAGATTGGAGAGAAACTCGTCCCGTTTGAAGCGAAAGGAGTCTTTCGTGACCTGGCTGGAAAACAATTTGACCTGATCAAACAGGCGGACAAAAAATCTGTCGCGCTGGTGTTCGTCCATGCTCGAACGAGACCGGCATTTGCTCTGACCAATCTAACGATGAAGTTCGCGGCGACGCGTACGAAGACTGGCTTACACAGTGGAGTGATCTTCTTGACAGATGATTCCACAAGCACTGAATCGTGGATGCGGCGTGTCGAGAAGCACTTCCCTGAAGGAGTCGCTTATGGAATTTCGCAGGATGGGGCGGACGGTCCCGGAGCCTACGGTTTGAATCGCAATGTGACGCTGACAATCCTTGTCGCGAACGAAGGTAAAGTGACGGCAAACTTCGCGATTGTTCAACCCAGCATCCAGGCGGATGGGCCGAAGATTTTGAAAGCAATCGCTGGTGTCACCGGTGGCGGCAAAATTCCGAGTATTGAAGAATTGGCTGGGCCACGTTACCGCGGGCAGAATCAGAAGAAGTCTCCGGCGAGAAAAACCGATCCGAAACTGACATCGTTGCTTCGGTCAGTCATCAACAAAGAGGCTAACAAGGATGAAGTTGAGAAGGCCGCGAAAGAGCTGGAAGAATATGTCGCCGGGAACGAAACAGCTCGTAAGGAGCTAGGCAGGATCACGACAACCGTTGTCGACTCCGGAAAGCTGTCGAATTATGGAACGGCCACAGCTCAGACAAAGCTGAAAGAGTGGCGAATAAAGTTTGGAACAAAGCCCGAAGAGTCGAAGAAATAAAAGTTGAATGACAAAACACCGGAGCCTGCCAGAAAGACCGAATGACTCATGCACGCACTTCTAATCATGATGCTGGCGGCGAGTCCGACCGCGAATCATACGAGCATCGACTTCGACACTCGTGTGATTCCTGTGTTGACCAAAGCGGGTTGCAACACCGGAGCGTGCCACGGTGCTGCCGCCGGTCGGGGCGAGTTCAGACTGTCGCTTTACGGGAGCGATCCAGAGTTTGATCACCGATCGATTGCTTTCGAAATCGAAGGTCGACGAGTCAACCTCGTGAATCCTGACGAGAGTCTGCTTCTGCTGAAGGCGACGGAATCGATCAATCACAGCGGAGGGCCTCGTCTGGAATTTGAAGGCTCGGGGGTCGAAGTCCTTCGGCAGTGGATTCACGAAGGGGCGGTGAGGGCGAGTTCTGCATCGCTGAATCGGTTTGCCGTTCAACCAGGATCGACGGTTCTGTCAGGTGTTAACCAGACAGTCGATCTTCGCGCAACCGCTGAGTTCTCAGGTGGCGAAGTGGAAGACGTAACAAAGTGGACGGTTTTCAAGCCTGAGGACACCGCAGCCGTTGAAGTTGATGCAAAAACCGGCACTGCGACAGCGATTCGTCGCGGCCGGCATATCGTGGTTGCGAGATTTCTAGACCATGTTGTACCGATTGAGATCATCGTTCCTTTGTCACGCGACTCGGTTGACCTCGATGACGAACCTCGCACGAACTTTGTCGACGACCATGTTCTGCGGATGCTTGAAGTGCTCAGCCTGCCGACGTCTCCGATGGCGGACGATGCAGCATTTCTTCGCCGAGTCCACCTCGACTTTACCGGAAGACTTCCAACACGGTCGGAGCAGGACAGGTATCTGCACGACGTAAATTCTCGCAAAGTGCACAGTCTGGTTAATCGCTTACTATCGTCCGATGAGTTTACTGAATACTGGACGCTGCGTTTCGCAAAGTTGCTACGAATTCGTTCGCAGCCAGGTGATACGACAGCTGCGTCGACGTACCACTCGTGGCTCAAACGGCAACTCGATGAACAAATTCCGTATGACCAGATTGCTCGCAGCATTCTGACGTCCAGCGGCGACACTTATGAAGTTGGTCCTGCAGGTTTCTATCGGACTGTTGCGGGACCGAGAGAGCAGGCAGAGTTTGCCAGCGAGCTTCTGATGGGTGCACGACTTCGCTGTGCCAACTGTCACAACCACCCGTTGGACCGTTGGACGCAGGACGATTACCACGGTCTCGCTGCAATCTTTGCGAAGGTGAAGCAGGGGCGGTTTGTTTCCGTTGCCTTGAACGGCGAAGTCACTCATCCGAGGACTGGCGAAGCCGCGATTCCCAGAATTCCTGGCGATCGATACCTCGGCAATGGCGATGGCCGGGCGAAGTTCGCCGAATGGCTGACTCGGCCGGATAATCCATATTTCGCAAAGGCCGCCGTCAATCGTTTGTGGAAGGCAATGATGGGACGTGGGCTTGTTGAGTCGACCGACGACCTTCGCGCAACAAACCCAGCGACGCATCCCTCGTTGCTGAATGACCTGGCGAATGACTTTGTTGCGAATGGTTACGACTTGCGACACACACTCCGAACGATAGCGTTGAGCAGTGCGTATGGACGAACTTCTCGACCACTGCCAGAGAATCAGTCAGACGATCGCTATTACTCACACACTTTGTCGACGCCACTCGATCCAGAAGTGCTTGCCGACGCGATTGCTGACGTTACGGGTGTGTTTGAGAAATTTCCAGATTATCCATTGGGAACGCGAGCGGTTTCGTTGTTCGACCCAAAGATCAAATCGGAAATGCTGGCCATTCTTGGGCAATGTTCACGGGAAGATTCCTGTGAATCAAACGGTAAGAAAAATGGTGGTTTGACTCAGAAGTTGCATCTGCTCAACGGCCCGTTGCTCAATCACAGAATCGTTGCCCCTGAAGGGCGACTGGCCAAACTGATCAAAGAGGGAAAGGCTTCGGATGAGATCATCCATCTGTTTTATCGGCTGGCTCTTTGTCGACCGCCGTCTTCTGCCGAGCAATCGTTCTGGCGTGATCAGTTGCAGAAGAATGAAGACGTACCGAAAGCCTTGCTCGAAGATTTTGTATGGAGCCTCCTTACCTGCAAAGAGTTCGTGACGAATCACTGAAATGGCAATGGTACGTTGGGCCACTTTCAGGTCGGAGATATTGATATGAAAAACACATCTCAAACAAGAGAACGTTGTGATGGTGTTGCCCGGCGAGACCTCATGCGCATCGGAAGCCTGACTGCTCTTGGGCTAGGCACGGGAGATTTGTTCCAACTTCGCCGGCTTTGTTCAGCAGGTGGACGCATTCCGACTCTGAAGCCAACTGCAAAGTCCTGCGTGCTGATCTGGCTGGACGGAGGACCAAGTCATCTCGAGACGTTCGACGTTAAGCCAGACGCGCCGAAGGAAGTTCGCGGTCCGCTGGATTCAATCGCGACGAACGTCGCTGGAATTCGAATCAGTGAGTGCCTGCCCAGGACGGCAACGATGCTTGATAAAGTGGCGATTATTCGATCGATGACTTCGCCACTCGGTGAGCACAACTTCGGCACACACTACCTGATGACTGGTTACAAACCGACGCCCGTGCTTGATTATCCAACGTACGGAGCGGTCGTCGCTCACACTTGTGATACGTCAAACGTACTGCCGCCGCATATCGCCGTACCTGAGTTTCGCGTGGGAGGCGGACGAATGAATGGTGCCGGCTATTTGCCGGCTGCGACTCGCCCGTTTTCCGTTGGTGGCGATCCAGCAAAGTCTGATTTCCAGGTCCGCAATCTTGATTTCTACCTAGGCCTTAACGTGGCGCGACTGGATCGTCGTCGGCAATTCGTTAACGCACTTAATGATTTCGGCGACGGTCTCGAACGACGGACGTCAGCCAGTACGGATCCCGACCTGGAACGAGCCTGCCAGTTGGTGACTTCAGCTGAAGCGAAGGCAGCATTCAAGCTGAATGATGAGCCTCGCAAGGTACGACAGCGGTACGGCAGCAAATCAATCGGGCAGAGTTGTCTTCTGGCGAGACGACTGGTCGAACGCGGAGTTCCGTTCGTCACGGTGAACAATCGCGGCTGGGACACACACAACAATCTCTACACGAGACTGAAGGAAGGCTATTCGGGCGCAAAGGTAGGAGTGGGGTTAGTTCCTTCGCTTGACCTGGCTCTGTCGGCGATGATCGAAGATCTGGAACAGCGTAACATGCTTGATGAGACACTGATCGTTGTAATGGGTGAGTTCGGACGAACTCCGAAACTGAATGTTTCAGGAGGTCGCGATCACTGGCCGCGAGTATTCAGCACGTTGCTGGCTGGTGGGGGGGTCTCGGGCGGACAAGTCATCGGCAGCAGCGATTCAGTTGGCGAAAGTCCCAAAGATCGCCCCGTAACGCCTTCCGATCTCGCCGCCACGATCTATTCGCTACTGGGAATTGACCCGACAATCGAACTCCACACCAGTGACGGGCGCCCGGTTCGAGTGACTCCTCATGAAGCAGAGGTGATTTCAGAGCTCACGGGCTGATCAAAGCGAGTCAGCAGCAGTCTGAATTGAGGCGGACGAAATCCAGGTCGACAATGTCGATCAAAACGCCTGCTACCGTGGGACGATCACTGTGGAACGATGAGCGGCTCACCGGACACGGCAATGACTTCTAACGGCCCAGCCTGTTCGACGTCGGCTTCTGACGTCTTTGTACCTTCTGACGTTGCGATTGAAATGAAAGCGAACAGCAGCCCAGTGACAGCTCCGAAGAGAAGTGCTGTTGTTCGCTCGACGCCAAAAGATTTCAGGAACCCGGGCGAGCAAAGTCGACGTTCCTGTCGCGATTTTTCGGCTGCACTCACATTTGCCATGGTAGTTACTCGCGATTCGTATGTCGTAAAATTTGTGTCTCGGTAATCGATCTAACGGATTGTTCAGTCTCGAACACGCCGTTGATTTTTGACCACATACCGACAGAATCCATTTCATCTAGAAATTCAGTAGTAGACAGGAAAAATCCACAGCAATCTCCAGCTTCTTCAAGAATCCAGTTTCGCCGAAGCGACCGAATTCTGTTCTTCTACTTGTGATGGTTATTCACTTTTTAAAGGAAATACAGGCTACGAATCGCAACCTATTTGTATGATTGGAGATACGGTGCTGGTTTTTGTCTACGGAACTTTGCAGCGAGGGCGAGCTCTGCACGAGCATCTGATCGGGCAGGAGTTCGTCGGAAACGCGCAGACGCAACAGGACTACCGACTGTACCGGGTCGACTGGTATCCGGGGCTTGTCGAAACACCAACTTTCGGGCAAGGGCTGGCAATTCATGGCGAGGTGTGGGATGTTGAAGAAGAGGTTATGCGATTGCTCGACGAGGTCGAGGATGTTGATTCTGGCTTGTACGAACGCCGACCGATTCGGCTCCAGAATCCATTCAACCGTTTGCAGGTGATCGCCTATTTTTTTCTCGGTGATGTTGAAGGTTGTTCAGACAACGGCGATCGCTGGTAAACCATGTGGCAACTCTTTCTGCATCTCTCGGACGGCTACCTGCTGACGATGACCAGTTGGCTTGTGGTGCTTGGCCTGACGCCTGTCGTGCTTGTACGTTTGCGGAGAAAATGGGCTGCACAGAAGATTCGCCTCAGAATCATTTATGCGAGCCTTTCGGCATGGCTGTGCTTTGGTCTGTTGACACTGCCCGAACTCGGTTTTGCTTTGCTTTACGACACGACGGACTCGTTCGACATGACGAACGTTTCTAATCGTTGGTTCCAGATTCACGTTGAACCGGACATTCGGACGTTGAAATTCGCGGATGACGCCGGAATTAGTTACCGCAATCATTCAGACATCGTCCTGAATCCTGAAGACGACATCCGCCATGTCTGCTTTCTGGGCGACAGTTTCACATTCGGACATGGCGTGCCTGACATTAGAGACCGGTTCAGCAATCGCGTCTCCCGGGTACTCGACAGAAAAATTGCTACGCCCATCGAAGTGTCTAATCTGGCATGGCCAGGCACCGATCTAATCTGGACAGAATCTGTTCTTGCCCATTCATTCGAGTCGGGCGGCCGAATCGACGACGCGGTATACGTGCTTTGTCTTAACGATATCGAAGCGTTTCAGGACCCTACGATGTCACGCAGTGCAAGCCTGGCTCAGTTCGAACCACCGAGTTTTCTGTTCCGCGACACCTATTTCTTCAACTGGTTGTTTTTCCGAACTCAGATTCTGCTTCAGTCAGAGACCCGTGGGTACTACTCCTTCGTGAAGGAATATTACCAGGGCACACCCTGGCTGCTGTTTAGCGAGGCACTGGCCAGGACGTCCGCGATGTGCGACAAAAATGGATGCAGGTTTCGCGTTGCGATTTTTCCGTTCCTGCATAACCTTGGTCCGGAATATCCGTTTCGACCGATTCACCACCGAATCATGGCGGACTGCAAAAATCTCGGTATCGACTGCTTCGATCTTGATCCTGCCTTGTCAGAGCACTCGGACGAACGACTGACAGTCAACCCGTTTGACGCTCATCCCAATGAACGCGCTCACGAAATCGCCGCCAGGGCATTGTCCAGGTGGCTGAGTGACAAGTCTGAGGACGTGTTCGCTGAATAAAGAGACTCCGGCCAGTCACTGGAAAGGCCAATTGGCGACTGATACGATCGCTTTGTGTCTTTTGACCTCAATTTGGTTGTGATGCACGCAGATCAATTTCCCCACCTGTGTTCCGTCCGGGAACTCCGTTTCGTCTCTCCCGATTCGGCAGAATCCCTGAAATTCCGCCGACCGATCTGAATCAAAAACAATCGCCATCCTGCTGTCGGTATCGACAGCGAGTGATCGTATAACAAAGCATTCTTCTTCAAGGAACGTTGATCATGGCCAGGAACATTTTCAAACGCTGGACACTCGCTGCGACGGCATGTCTGGTTGCCGTTTCATTTTTCTCTGGCTGCACCGGAGGAGAGACCACTGATCCCGGCGCTAATGATCCGACAGTACCTGCGACGGGTGGAACCGCATTTCTGAGTATGGGCACAGCGCCCATTGGCGGAACATTCCCGATCGTTGGTGACGCAATCGCCCAGACGTTGAACACGCACAAGGACGAAAACAACTGGAAAGTTCAGGCCAAGGGCACTAAGGGATCGCAGGCAAACATTCGAGGTCTGGCGAAAGGGGATCTGCAGCTCGCACTGTCCAATTCGGCCATCTCGTACTTTGCGTTCCGAGGCGAATCGTCATGGGATCAGAAATACGACATCCGAGCCGTCGTGACCATGGCGCCGAACGTTGCCATGTTTGTGACGAAGGCTGATTCAGGCATTAAGTCCATCGCGGATTTGAAAGGCAAGCGAGTTGTCATCGGGCCAGCCGGTGCTGGCTTCGAAATGTTTGTCGGTCCGATTCTGGAAGAGCACGGAGTCAAGCTGGCAGACATCGACAAAGTTAACGCTCCGCAAGGTCCGGCCGTCGACATGTTGTCTGACGGTGCTGCGGATGCTGCATTCCTCGGTGGCGCCGTTCCGGCTGCCGCGATCAGCCAGGCGTGTGCCTCTTACGAAACGAGTTTCGTACCGTTCGATCCCGAAGTTCGTCAGCGATTGATCGACAAGTACCCGTTCTTTCATGCCATCACGATTCCCGGCGGTACCTACCAGGGACATGAAGAACCATTTGACGGGCTGAACGTAGGATCAATGCACGTCATCACCGCAGCATCGACGGACGAAGAGTTGGTTTACCAGCTTACAAAGACAACCTGGGAGAATCGGGCAGACATCGTCAAAAAGCATGGAGCCGGCAAGGCGATCAACGAAAAGAACGCGGCTCGATATACGGGCACGGAGTTTCACCCGGGAGCCGTTAAATTTTACAAAGAAGCTGGCATCTGGCCTGCGTCAGAAAGTGATTCTGATTCAGCTCAGGCTGATGACGCTTCGAGCGAAACTGAGGCACCTGCCGACAACACAGACGGCACAGCACCGGCTGAAACTGGCGATTCAAAGTAGTGGCCGACGATTGGAAATACGCTGGCAGGCTGGAACGTTTTCACCACCGTTCCAGCCTGCCTTCAATTCATAGGCTTCTGATATCTCAGAAGCGCCATTTCGCCGGATAATTCGGCATCGGGAGCTTTCCAGAGTGACAGACAACGTGAACAGCCAACCGAACTCTGAAGCTCAAGAAAGCCCGCAGTCCCGAAATTCGGATGATGGCGAGGCGGTCGCAACCCCGTTGCCGGTAGCACCAGACGCGTTTGCGAAAATGACAAAGTTCGTTGTTCCGTTGCTGAGCGTTTTACTCTGCCTCTTCACGTTGGCCGAGGTAAATTACAACCGCATGCAGCCGCAGTCTGCGCTGGCATTATTTGTTTTGTTCGGGATGGCTCTTTGCTTTATTCAGTATCCAATTCATCCGAAATTCAAGGACAACCAGCTCGCTCGTTGGTTTGACGTCCTGTTGGGAGTCGCTGCCTGCGTCTGCTGTGCCTATGTGATCGTTCAGACGGAACCCTTCTTCGAGAGCTTCTGGCTGAAGAAGCAGTCACTCGCGAATCGAGCAGGCGATGAACAACCGCTCGACTACCAGATCGGACTGGTCGGACTGGTACTCGTTCTGGAAGCCACGCGGCGAACGATCGGGCTGATCGTGCCGTTGCTCGCTCTGACTTTTGTTGGTCATTCGTATTATTGCTTCGCCGTGCAAACTTATGGGTGGCCATCCATGCCTGAATGGCTGCTTCCGCATGCCGGGCAAAGTGTCGACGCCATCGTTGCCACAACGTATTTGCAGACTCTGGGAGTGTTCGGCCCGGCAGCGACAGTCATGTTCAAGTACGTATTCCTGTTCGTCGTATTCGGGACATTTCTCGAAATGTCCGGGGCCACGCAGTTCATCATCGACTTTGCCGAGAGGATTTTTGGTCGAAGTCCCGGTGGTCCTGCGAAAGTTTCTGTACTCGGTAGCGGATTGATGGGATCGCTGTCTGGCAGCGCCGTTGCGAATGCGGTGACGACCGGAGCATTTACGATTCCAATGATGAGAAACGCTGGATTCGAACGGCACGTCGCGGGAGGAATTACGGCCGCAGCTGCATCTGGCGGTGCGCTTGTCCCTCCGGTGATGGGGGCCGGCGCATACATGATGCTGGAACTTGTCCAGCCTCAGGTCACTTTCCTGCAAGTCGCGAAGGCCGCACTTGTACCAGCAATTCTGTACTACCTCTCGATTTTCATGATCGTTCACTTCTACTCGAAGCGAGTAGGCGCAAAAGCGATTCAATCTGACGGAACTGACAAGGGGTCGATCTGGAAGTTTGAGGCAGTCGTTTTCTTTGGCGCATTAGGAATTCTCGTCGGCCTGCTTGTCTGGGGGTTCTCGCCATTTAAATCAGTGACCGGAGCATTGATCGGGATCCTGTTTCTTTCAATTTTCCGAAAGCAACTTGCCTTGGGAACAGCTCCCAGGTGCCTGGCGCTTGTCACGTTTGCGCTGGGAACGTTGATCCACCACTTTGTGATTGCCGATACCGTTGACGAGCCGTCAATCAGACAGATTGCGGAATCATGGCTTGATTCGACTCTCATCGGAACATTCTGTCTGCTCGTCTTTGGTTTGCTGCACCCCGCCTGGCGACCGGCGATGTTGAAGGCGTTCGGGTCTTCGGCGAAGAACGGTGTTTCTCTTGTCGCTGCAAGTGCCTGTGTTGGTATCATCATTGGCATCGTCCAGCAAACTGGAATCGCGACAGACTTCAGCGCGACGATTCGCGGAGTTGTCGAGACCAACCTGTTTGCCGCGTTGATGGGGATTATGGTTTGTTCGCTGATCCTTGGGATGGGCGTTCCGTCTGTTGTTTGCTACCTCCTGATGGCAACACTGATGGGCTCGCTGCTTGGTGAACTAGGCGTCATTCCGCTGTCCGCTCACCTCTTCATCTTCTACTTTGGAATGATGTCGATGGTGACACCACCAGTTGCTCTGGCTGCGTACGCGAGTGCGTCGATCGCGGAAGCTCCAATCATGAAAACAGCGTTTGCTGCGTTCGCGTTTTCGTTGGTTGGCTTCTCATTGCCATTCATGTTTGTCTATCGGCCGGAGCTCACTCTGCAAAGTGATGCTCCGGAAGTGAAGTTAATCTCGTACAAACCGGCGGATGAAGCTGGGGAGTCAGGGGTTCTACGTGTCACATTCGACAAGTTCGGGAAAACTGTCCCCGGCGCAAAAGTGTCACTTCTGCAGTCTGGACAGGATGCCCCTCTCAGCCTTGAAACTGGCGACTACGGCAACATTCGAACGCAACTCGCTCCGGGTGACTGGACACTGACACTACAGTTACCGAATTCGCAGACCGATGCTGAGAAGGAAAATGACTCTCCGATTGCGTTCGGAGAGTCACTGCACATTGGCTCGATCGATGTCTACGAGTCTGCTCGCGACGAGGCATCAATCACAGATGAAGAGAAGCAGAACTTCTCATACACATGGGGAAAGTTTACCGACCAGCGGCTGTCGATCATGAATGTCATCATGTCGGTTGCAGCGGCGGCGATTGGGATCATCGCTCTTGCCGCAGGCCTGGCAGGTTATATGCGAAACCTGTTGAACCCACTGTGCCGCGGACTGCTGTTTGTCGCGGCTGCGTTTCTGCTGTATCCGGGGTCAGGAATTGACGTAGGCCCCTTCTGGTTGCCGATTACAGACGTAATCGGCTGCGTACTGTTTGCGGTCACTGTTGTCCTGGCGGGCAAAGCGGCAAAGGATGAACCAGAATGCGTCGAGCCTGCTACCGCTTAGCGGCCGACAAACAACTGCCGTGGAAAGCCAGGCGAAATACAGCCATCAGATTCAGTTTCTTTGTCGGCCTCTTAGACGACTGAAGTTTCAGACGACCAGATTTTTCCAGTCGGTGATTCGTTTGACGGCTCGGCGTAATGCACCTGGGCGAACCATTGTTAACAGCACTCCTGCCATCAGTGCCTGGACAGGTGCGGAATGCTCAACGGCTCGTCGATTGTAACTCACGGCGTCTTTCAAAAGAGCGGGCTCGGGCAATGGTGGAGGTACGGGGCCATCGATCGTCGCATTCTGGGGCACCACCTGTAGTTCGCCGTCTTCGTCTATTGGGAGCAGCATCGGAAATGCTTCTTTAAGTCGCCTTGGTTCCGTTTCTGACTTGCCTTTGACAGGTTGTTCACCCGCGACAGGTTTGACGCTTTGTTGCCTGGCGTCTGGTCGTTCCTGAAACAGCGAATTAACCACATCGCGGCGTCGCTGCTTTGTTGTTTCGCCAGGCAAATCGGGATGCTGCTCTGCGACTCGGATCGGACCATCGAGTTGTTTCCGTGGAGCCGTTTCCGGCGTTGGTTGCAGATCCGGATTCCGTCCAGCCGTACTCCAACCTGGCAAACGTTCTGTTCCAATAGCAATGGTGGCGTCTGGCTTCGAAGCATGTACAACACTGACAAAGATCGGCGGCGGTATAAAGATGGCGTCCAGCGGTTCGTTACGCTGCACGACTGGCTGGAACAGTCCGACGAGCAGATCCGAATGTCGGGTATTCGTTGTCAGTTCAGAGTAATCTCTGGCAGGGAATGCTTCGGAAACTTCGTCGACGTCGGCTCCCTTGAGCGTCAGTGTTCCGCCGTCATTCACGATGGCGTTTTCGTTCCCGATCGAAACCTGCAGAGTGAGATTTTCAAGAGTCAGCGAGACTCCATCTTGAATATGAAAGGCTGAATCAATCAGCGAAGCGTCAATGGTCGACTCTTCGAGACCCGCACCTGAGATTACAAGGTCGTCGGTAATCTCGAGATCCCCAGAAGCTGCCGTGTGATCGACTGCTCCCTGTAACGACAGTTCGATCAGATCGGACGGCAGAGTTATCGCGTCAGGGCCGGACGTCGCGTTGGCTTCCTGAACAGCTGCTCTAAGAGTGGTGTCACCAGACGCCGTAGCGGCAATGCCGTCTCCTGGATTCGCGTCAGGTTGGTCGAGAAGCGAGTCGACAATGAACGCTGAGAGCATCGCTTTCGGCTCGAACCGTTCTGCAGAATTGTTGAGGCTTGTTCGTCGGCGCCTTTTTGGAGTCGCCCAGCCAGCGACTCGAAGCAACCAGGTTGGAAGATTCATTCTGCCTGCCTCGATTCATCCTTGAAGGCTGCACACGTGCGGAAACTGAACTCAAAAGTTCAGCACCAGCTCTTTAGATCGACAGACTTCTGGTCCAGGCATCAGCGGAAACGTGTTGAATTGGGGGGATTTGATCGACTTTTCCGACCTTCCCCGCACCGAGCGATGCTGGCATCCGGATGGGAACCCGGACCGCAACGATGCGTCTCGGTTTGAATTCGCAACAATTCCGCAAGAATACCCGTCTACCGCCACAGATATTCAAATGAAACACCCGACTGCTTGTTCGTTCATACTTCCACCTGATCACTCCAGTGCAGACTGATGCCCGACGCAAAATGCCCAATATCGACTGACGTCTCCCACGCCGCCAGGATTCTTCGCGCGGGCGGGCTGGTCGCTTTCGGGACGGAAACCGTCTACGGACTTGGGGCAAACGCCCTCGATGAGCACGCGGTGGCTCGAATCTATGAGGCCAAGAATCGACCGCACTTTGATCCGTTGATTGTTCACATTGCCGATACAGGATGGCTTGATCGTCTGGCTGAAAAACTTTCACCGGCAGCACAAAGTCTGGCCAACACGTTCTGGCCGGGACCGCTGACAATGGTGCTTCCGAAGAAGAACATCGTCCCTGATCTGGTAACGTCAGGTTTGCCGTCAGTCGCGATTCGTATACCGAGTCATCCGTTGGCGTTGGAGCTGTTGCAGCAGTTTGACCTTCCGATCGCTGCTCCCAGTGCGAATCCGTTCGGACAAATTAGCCCGACAACCGCTCAGCATGTCCTCGACAATCTGGGACACCGCATCGATCTCATTCTTGACAGCGGCCCGTGCGACGTCGGTGTGGAGTCAACGGTCGTCCTGATGACCGACGATCGCCCTCAGATTCTTCGCCACGGAGGGATCACTCAGGAGCAACTGGAATCTGTCGTTGGGCCAGTTGATGTTCATCTCGGCAACGAAGCTGAAGCTTCATCAGTCGGAAGCTCTGCGTGCAGTACCAAGGAACTGCATGCAGGTGTCGCGGCGCCGGGGATGTTGTCACAGCATTATTCGCCAACGACGCCGCTAATGTTAGCAGGCGACGTCGACACCGGGTTAATCAGCAACAAACGCGTCGGTCTGTTGCAGTTCTCGGAGACACACACTGCCGCACGCCACATCGCGGACTTTGCGAGCGTTGAAATCTTGACTGCCGACGGCAACCTGAGATTGGCCGCAGCTTCATTCTTCGCCGCATTACGCAGACTTGATGCAGAAGGTCTGGATCTGATCCTCGCAGAACCGTTCCCGGATCACGGTCTGGGACGAGCATTGAACGATCGCCTGAATCGAGCGTGCCACTGATGAATTCACGGATGTGATGTGTCAACGACGGCTTCGATATCGGCGATCTGAAACGGCGCCAGCTGGATGTAGTAGTGGCGATCGAATTCTTGCTCTGCGGACTGATGTTCGGGTGATTCAAATTTCCCGGAACCTCCATTTCCCGGCCGAATCTCACGACGAGTCTGGGTTCAGAGACAGTTCGGAAGTCAGCACTTTGAGCACGACGACGTAGCCATTCGTTCGGCAGGTCGCCCGCTAGACGATGCCCATGCCACCCGATCCGAACTTTCCCTTCAGCTCAAACGGGCCGACAGATTTGGAAACCATGCGGGGGTTCTTTACACAAACCGGGCAAGCCCCTGGTTCGCTTGTTGCGTGGTGATCGAGTAGACGCAATGGCGGGAAATACCATCCTCGCCACGTCTTCTCAACGCATCTCCTCACAAGGCAATAACGTTGACAATCGTCAACAATCAATATTTATGTTGTCTGAATGCAACCTCTTGCCATCTCCGATAGGGAGAACGCGATCGTGCTGAGCGATCACAAATTTCCGCCTTTGCCGGTCAGGAAGGCGGAGTTATCCGATCTCGCATCCGCAAGGACGGTATATCCCATCGCGACGAAATTTCGTCTGTTCGCACGAGTTGTTGGCCTTTGATTTGCTGCTGGTGAGCAGCTACGGCGAATTCAACTAGTTGAGCACCTCACTCTGTCTGGTGGCGATATGTCAGAACAGTTCGAAAATCACGGTAACGCAGTCCAATCGATCCGCCCGGTACGTCAGGTACTGGTCATTGAGCCGATCCAGCAGCATCACGGTTTGCAGGCAATTCTTCTGCTGCCGGGGACTCAGTGTACGATCGGTTCGTCGCGAGTCTGCACGCTGACGGTGCGAGCCCAGGCCATCCTGCCTCGGCATTGTCTGATTGTTTCCGGAGCGAACAGCACCCTGCTAAAAGAGTGGGGTGACAGCACATGGCTGAACGATCGCCCGATTCGAGAGTCAATTGAGCTGATGGAAAATGACCGTCTGGCGATCGGTCCAACCGAGTTCCGCATTCGTCAGGCTCATGCGGAAGAAGTTAACGCCGCGTTCTCAAACGACGGTAACAATGACAGCGTTGATGACTTTCCGCTGGAAGAGATGAATCATCAACGTTCTCGATTGGCTTCGATGGAAAAACACCTTGCCAGTGAGGCCCAGGGACTTGACGACCGCGAGCTCAAATTGCTGGAACGTGAAAAAGAACTAAACACAAAATTCGAGGAACTCGACGAACAATTCCAATCGCTGTGCAAACGCACCAACGGTGTTGAACCATCGGAGTTGGATACGCAATCGCTCTCGCTCAAAGGTGACGACGATGCTCTGAAGGAAGAACGCCACGAGCTGATAAAGCTTCAAGAAGAGCTCGATGAATCGCGGAAAAATGAGTTAACACGGGAAGACAATTTTAAAGAACGCGAGCGTGAACTGGACCGGAAACGTGCAACGCTCGCGAACCAGCAACTTGAACTTGAGCATCGGCAAAACGAGTTTAAACAACGCGAGCAGAACACGGAGAAACTGCGAGCAGAGTCTGCAGAACAGGAAAAGATTATTGAGGCTCGCCGCGAAGAGTTTGATCGGCGGCAGAAAGAACTGGATGAACAACGCGAAGAGATTGAAGCGTTGCGTGAGCAACTGACCGGAAAAGGGTCATGGAACGCTGCTCAAATGTCGTCGCCTGAAAAACTGATCGACACAGATCGTGCAGAACTCGCTCAACTGAAAGCCCAAATGGAGCGTGAACGCCGGGACCTGGAAGCTCGACAGAAGGACTTCGAACTCAAGCAGAAATCCGATTCATTCGAAGTGGAAGATGCTGAACGTAGGGTTTCGATGCTCAAGGATCGCGAACAACGGATTACTGAACAGGATGAAGAACTGGATCGAAAGAGCTTTTCTCTTACCAGACAAGAAGATCAACTTGAGCAGGAACGCGAGTCGCTGCAAGAAGATCGAGCGACTCTCGAAACGCAGTTGCTCGATCTGGACCACGAGCGGAACAAACTTGATGAAAAATCTCAGGCATACGGAACGGCTCAGTCGGCACTCGACAATTACCACGCTTCGCTGAAAGCTGATCGCGAACGGCTGGAGCGCGATCGTCGGAAGTTCCAGGATGCGCAGGCAGAACTGCGGCGGCGAAATGCCGAACTTGAGAGCCAACGCTGCGAAATGGACGAGGAACGGCACCGAATTGAAACTGAGTATTCGGGAGTAGAAGCTGATCGAGAATCGTTCCAGCTTGACAAGGTGGCGATGCAGCAGCAGCAAACGGAACTGAAAGGTAAACTTGATCGACTCGACGAATCCCAAACCGAAATTGAGGCAGCACGCGAGGATGTCGCATCGCAAACTGAGGAAATACACAAAAAGCGGATGCAACTGGAAGAGTTGGATGTCGAATCGACATTGAAGCAGGAAGAGCTGAACCAGACGGTTGCTCGCCTCGAAGAAGAACACGCAACTCTGGATCAGGAGTCAGCACGACTCGATGGGTGGCAACAGGATTTGAACGCTCGCGAAAATGAACTCACCCAAGGTCACAGGGAGTCGGTGCGGGAACTGGAAGCGATAACTCAGCAACGAAAAACGATCGACGTTGAAACTTCACAACTGGAAGCCGTCCGGGTTGAAGCTGAAGAGTTACGAGAACTGACTGCGTCCGCCGCAGCGGAGCTTGACTCTCGCCAGCAGACCTTTGAGACCGATCAGCTTGCTCTTCGCGAGGAAATCGAAGAAGAACGGCAGAGTATCATCGAGCAACAGGCGGAAATCTCAAGAACTCTCGACCAGTTCGCGCGAAACAATTCAACTTTCCATGACGAGCGTGATCAACACAAGGATGAGCTGCAAAGTCGACACGCCGAACTCGATACTCAACTATCCAACCTCGCTAATCGCGAGGTCGAACTTGACGATGCTCGAGCCACTTGTGCCATTGCTCAGGAGCAATTAGCCAATGACCGGGCTGAGTTTACGCAAAACCGACGGGAGTTTGACCAGGACCGCGACGAGTTGGCTGCCGCACGTGTCAATTTCCACGAGAAACAGAAGCAGCTCGAAGCAGAGTCAGCCTGCCTTGAAGATGAGCAGGGAGAACTTGCTCACGCGAGGTCACAGTTCGACGAAGAAGCGGCTCAACTTGAATCTCGCCGGTCAGAGCTGGCAACGTACCAGGAAGATCTGGATGCGGGACGATCGGATCTTGAACAACGCGAATCAATGGTCAGAGAAAATCAGTACAGTCTGGAACGAGCATCCGAAGAACTGCGTCTTGCGAAAGAGTCGTTGAAACTTCGCGAAGCTCAGATTCCGTCACAACAGGCAAAGATCGATGCAAACGTCGAATGTCTTAATGAACGTGAAGCCGAAATCAAGAAAGTGGAAGTCGAGCTTGCCGAACAACGAGCTGAGTGCGACGACGAAGTCGACAAGTTGAAAGATCAGCGGACGCAGCTCAACAAATTACGAACAAATCTGGAATCAGAACGTGGCGAGGTCTCTGCTGAACGGGCTCGCCTGGCGCTTGAACAGGCGAAGGTGGAATCTCAGTACGCAAAGATTGAGGCTGAGAAGACGAGAATCGACGCAGACCTTGCTCGTGTCGAAACAGAGAAAGCGGAAGTCGCTGCGGATCGGCATCATGTTGAATCGTTGAAGCAGAAGCTGGAAGTGCTTGAAAATCAGCTCGGCGATGCGAAGACGGCGTTGAATAATGACCGCGAATCTCTACATAGCCGCATGGAAGAGTTAAACTCAGAGCACGCCGACCTGCGACAACAGCGACATCATGTTGAAACCGGGAAAGTTGAACTGGCAGGTCATGGAACCGAGTTGGCGGAACGTGAGCAGGAGCTGACTTCCCGACTTGAACAGGCTGTCCAGGAACTGAAAGCTGAACGCGAAATGCGTGACAACGATCGTCGTCGCGTCGCCGAACTTGAGCAGAAGTTGCTGACCGGTGATCTTGATCCGGACGAGGCACAAGTCCAACTGATGGAACGGGTCGAAGATGCGTTGACTGAACTGGAAAACGAAAGGCTGCAGCGGGACAGCGATCGTCATCGTGTTGCAGAAATCGAAAAACGAACGGCCGACGAACAGGCGAAACTGGCATCACTGCGTTCCAGGATCACCCTGGACGAAGAGAAAGTTCAGTCCCATCGACTTGATGTTTCCGCAAAGGAAGATGAACTGTCGACGCTGCAGATGACGCTTGCCCAGAAAGAAATGGAGCTGACTCGAATTCGTGAAGAAGTGGAAATTGAGCAGCACGCTGTCAGTTCTCAGATGGAACAGCTTGGTTCAGGGCAAGAAAAGTTAAAGTCGGACTGGCAACGTCTTGATACCGAGCGAGACAACTTCGTTTCGCAGAATCACAACGTCAGCCAGCAGGCACGCGATCTTGCTCAGCAACTTGAAGATGCCATTGAGCAATTGCAATTGGAGAGGCAGGCCCGCGAAGCGGACAGGTCGCAACTTTACGAAGTAGAAACACGATTCGAAGAAGGACAACGTCAGCTCCAGCAAATGCGGCAGCAATTGAGTGTTGAGAAGCAGAAACTGGTCGCTCGTCAGCGAAAGCTTGCTCAGAAAGAAACCGAAATCAAAGGAGTCTCAAAGTCGCTTGATGCGAATCGCGAAGGTTTGCAGTCACAGATTACAGTGATGACTGAACGTATCGAATGCTTGCTGTCGGAACGCGACGATCTCGATGGTCGTCAGCAGGAACTCACACATCAGCTTGAAGAAACAGACGACGCCCACATTCAGGAACGTCTGCAGATGGCTCTTGAAGAATTGCAATACGAACAGCGGGCTCGGCACCTGGAACGCCAGCAGCTTGCACAAATGGTTCAGCAATTCTCAAACGTCAAACAACAGTTGAGTCAGGAGCAGAGTCAGTTGCAGCAATCGGTCGGCGATCTAGCTGAGGACAGTACAGGGAGTAAGCAGACGATCGACCTGGATTTTGATCTTGATGAAGCTCTGACAAGCGAGCCATCAGAAGAGGCTGACCATTGGGGCCTCGGTGAAACAGAAACTGCACGATTGGAAGGACAATTTGAGGAAATAGAGGTTGAAGTTGAATCCCTTCTTCAGGAGCGGGGCGAGATTGCGCAGCAGAAGGAAGAGACTGAAGAGGCCTTAAGCGATTTACTCGAAGCGATACCGGCAAATAAGGACGATCCGTGGGATGTTGCTGACTCAGAAGTTGAAGCAGAGGCAGAAGACGCAGGTTCGCTGAAAGCCGACGTCGACGAGTCCGCGATTGACTCCGCCGGCGAAAATGTGAAGGAGCAGTTGAGTTCCTGGAAGTCTCGCAAGAAGTCCAGGACGAAAACGAAGAAGCGAAAGGTCGCTCTTTCTGATCTGGCTGAAGCCGCTCAGGATGCGGACGCGGAAGAAGAGCAGTTGCAGGCATTTCGATCGATGCTCGGCTCGATGTTTGGAATGAAGAAGCCGGGCGACGAACTCGTAGACGAACCAGCTCCAATCGAGAATCCTCAGGCGAATTCGGCCATCAATGACGAAGGGCTGTCCGTTGAGGAACCGGTCATCATTCAGGAACCACCATGGGCTCGCAACGTGACGCCGATGACACAGGAAGTAGACCGCTCCAGTGCCACAGATACCGGACAGAAAGCTTCAAAAAAGACCGATGATCGACACACTAAGAATCGAGACCTTGCACGGCGGATGGCCATGACTTCGTTGCGGGAGGTCGCGAATCAGTCAGCGAGAAACGCGCTGGCAGAGCATACTCAGAGAAAACTGAAGCGGAAGATGTGGATTGATGGTTCGCTGGCGTGTATCTCGATGGGGTTGGGCGGAGCATTCCTGTCCCAGAATTTCAATCAAGGGCTTTCGTGGAGAACGTACGGCGGGGTAGCGGTGATCATCGGAGTGATTGCGATCGTTGAGATGTTCCGCACTTTTATTCGCTGGCAACGGGCAACAGCGATGAGGAAGTCAGGTGCTCGCCGGACTCGTCAGCCCAGCTACGAAGATCGTTACGCTCGGCAAACGCCGGAGATTCAGCCGGGTCCGACGACAACGTGGCCACCACACCCGCAGCATTCGCACCAGCCTGTCGATTACGTTGCGGAAGTCACGCAAGAAGCCACTTCGACGGTAGCGAATGTGTCTGTCTAACCGAATTAGACGTTGATCGCACACTCGAGGACGGAGCGATTGCTTCGTCCTCTTTTTGTATCTACGGCGGTTTGATTTGGCTGTCCGGAAGGTGAACCCCTCCGATAAATCCGATCCAACCCCACCGTCCTGACAAACACGTGTCGAACTTCAAATCGTGTCGGTGTGAAATCCGACACGGGCTACAAAGCCAGGTTAAATTCGTAGCGTCAGACGTTCCGTCGCACATTCATTACGCAGAATTATTCAAACTTCAGGTAAAGACTTTCTTCCTCAGCCATCTGCGAATGCGTTGGCTAAACCCTTTGCCCAAATCTGAACTGACTCCCGGGATGGACATCTGGAAGCTATGACTCGTCGAATCTTTCACGTATTTCTATCTCTCACCGCGCTGGCCCTGCTGTCGGCCGTGATGAACCCGATTGCTGCCGGGCAGGACCTGCCTCGGCTCCGACATATACTGCAATTGCCAGAACCGAACCCCGCAGTTGACGCTGGCATCGTCCCTTTACCAAGCTCCGGAAGATCGATCTTCAACGAAAAACACTGGATTGTCAGTGGTCGACACTGTCAGCAGAGACGCCACGGCTGCGATCACGATTGCTGTTTCGAGTACGTCCGCTCGGATTGGGATGGGTGCGCCACTGAATCTTCTGACACGGAATTCCATCGGTGGCTAAAGCCCGGAGTGCCTGTTTGCATCATGGTGCATGGCAGTTTCGTGACGGCAGATACCGTTGCAGAGGATTCGAAGAACACATTTCGGTGGCTGCGCCGTGCGGCACCTCATTTGCATTTGCAGGTTGTGTTTCTGACGTGGGCCAGCGAGGGATTGCTGACGCTCAACCCCGCGATCGCCGGTACTTCTGCAGTGCCGGGGCTTGATGTCGCCATTCTAGGCCGACGAGCCGAGTTCAACGGAATTCGTCTGGTCAAGTTGATCCAGTCAATTTCGCCTCAGTCGCCGATCTGCCTGATTGGTCACAGCCACGGTGCAAGAATTGTTGCTTCGGGTTTGAACCTGATGGGTGGTGGTGAACTATGTGGTGTAAAAATTTGCGAAGAACCATCGCATCAGATCCGAACGATTCTTGCCGGAGCGGCAATTGATCACGACTGGCTTTGTCCGAGGCAGCGATATGAGTATGCACTGAACGCGACAGAATGTTTGCTGAATATCCGAGTCCGCAAGGACTGGGCGTTGATGATCTATCCACTACGGAGGCCTTTCTCAAAACGAGCCCTCGGCAGTACCGGGTTCACTGAGAGAGATCTGATGCAGTTCGGCAGACAAGCGTCACAGGTCTGCAACTACGACCTGTCTGAGATGATCGGCTACGGCCACATCTGGCCCGAATTCTATCAGCATCAGTCGATCGCCGATGAACTCGTCAATTGGATCTACTTCCGCAATTAGTAGTTGCGCGAGCTTTCACTGGCTACAACCACACAATTCATCCGTCAGTGCGTGGTATTATGGAGCGTGAACGTGGAAGTCCAGTGGATTGTTTTCGATGCTGTCGGAACGGTGATCAACCCGGAACCGAGCGTTGCACAGGCCTACCACATGATCGGGAAACAATTCGGTTCCGAACGAACTCTGGAAGAAGTTCGCTTACGTTTCATGTCGGCTTTCTCGGAAACCGAACAGCAGGATGCGTCTCGCGGATCGACTGGGATGACGACAAACGCCGATGTTGAAGAAACCCGCTGGCGATACATCGTCGCCGAAGTCTTTCCTGAGGTTGAAGACGGGGAAGGCTGCTTTCGACGATTGCATGATTACTTCGCCGAGCTGACCGCATGGCGAGCGTTTGACGACACGCTTCCAACACTGCACTCCTTGAGCGAACGCGGCCTGCGGCTGGCAATCGCATCGAACTTTGATCACCGATTGCATCCGATTTGCGATGGCATTGCAACGTTTGGCCTGTTTGAGAAACGATTCATCTCATCGGAACTGGGATTTCGAAAACCGTCTATGCAGTTCTATCAGGCTGTCGTTGACGCACTGAAGGTAGATGCTGAGCAGATTCTAATGGTCGGCGACAGCCTGAAAAATGATGTCGAGGGCGCACTTTCTGTTGGCATGAAAGCAGTACTGATCGACCGGAAGTTACCTCATGCTGACAAAACGGGCCTGTCCGATTCGCCGTTTGGCGTCGTGCGGTCACTAACCGATTTGCAGGGATTGTTGTCGTGATTCGTCCGTGGGTTGCCATTCAACGAAACCCTCGATCGGGAAGCGGGAAACGTCGTCGTTTTCTGTTCGACCTTGCTTCCGCCTTGAAACGGCACGACCTGCGTCCGCACATTTTTTCGCAGCGCGAAATTCTTGCCGAACGTTTGAAGGATCCAGAAAGACGTGCGGCGTTGGTTGCGATTGTCGCGGCCGGTGGAGATGGCACTTTGACCGATATTGCGAATCGGTTTCCCGGAGTTCCCGCTTGCCCGTTCCCACTGGGTACTGAGAATCTACTCGCGAAGTACCTGGAAATTCCGCTGAACGGAGAAGCAGCTGCCAGAATTATTGCGGCCGGCAACGTGAGGAAATTCGACGTGGGACAGGCAGGAGAGGGAACAAAGTTCCTGATTATGGGCAGTGTCGGCTTTGATGCGGAAGTCATTAGACGACTGCATGATTCGCGCCGAGGCAATATTTCGCACTTGAGCTATGTCTCGCCAATTTGCCGTTCGGTAATGAGCTATTCGTTTCCGAGACTGACCGTGAAGGCTGACGAGCTGCCCGAACCAATCGAAGGTTCGCTCGTGATTGTTTCAAACTTTCCGGCTTACGCATTCAAGCTGCCGGTGAATCCCGACGCAGAGCCTGACGACGGTTTGCTGACAGTGCGTGTGTTTGAAAAATCCGGGCGGTGGAATTTTGCTAAGTACAGCACGCTGGTCACCCGTCGTCGTCACCTGGAGAGGCCGGACGTTCGCGTCTTCAACACTTCCTCAGTATCGATTGAAACTAAGGCTACCGCACCGGTTCAGATCGACGGCGATCCATTTGGAACAACGCCCATCACCTTCAGTTGTCTGCCGGCCCAAATGGAACTGTTCGTCCCTGCGAGCTGACCTACAGAGCCTGTCTTCTTTCGATTCGCCCCGAGATGGCGAGCCCGATTAGCCGAAGGAACCCGTTTTCAAACTGAATGCGAACTCGAAAACCGTTCTTCAGTAAACGAGCGTCGGCACGGATGACGTCGCTGCCGTTGGCGTCGAAGGCTTCGAGAGCGAGTGCGGCGAATCGGCCAGGCTGATCGCCGTCTGACTGGTTGATGTTGATCCACTCAGTCAGGTTGACGATGACCTGAAACGGTGCCAGTTCGCCTCGTCGCAGTCCGGTGTCATTGCCGGCAGCGATACGGTCGATGGCTGTTCGCAATGTGGGAATAGCGGCGTCTCCCCCGACGCAAAACCAGAGTGCCTGGTTGTCGGTTCCGAAGTAGAGTGCCGACTCCTGTCCAAACATCCGCTTGTCCCCAGCATCTCGGTTTCGACTGGAAAGTCTGTGGAAGACGATGTCCCCGTAGGAGTCGACTCCGAGTTCCACATCCATGTTGGCGTCAGTCCGGCTGGCCTGTTCGAGTACGTCGCTCAGACCAGAGCCGAACGCTGAGGAGTTCTTCAGTTTGACGCCGCCGACGATGACGAATTTTTCGCCGGGCTCGCCGAAGAATTGGACAAAGCCGTCGAGGTGACCTTCTTTAATGGTTTCGCGCAGTGCGTCGAAGAGATCCTGAGTTGCCTGCTGACCGGGAATGTCTTCCACGACAACGTCTCGATCGAGACCAGCCAGCCCGCGGTTGGATTCCTGTTCGCCGAGGTTGAACAGGTCGAGCATTGTTTTGCGACCGAGTTTGTCCATCATAAAAGAGATTGAGCCGCTCAGAGGGATGCTCTCGTCGATTGCGGATGCAAAGTAACTTGGTTTAGCAATGCCATCCTTCAGCTCCCTGGCGAACGAAGAACCAGGAGTTGCTTTGACGACGAGTTCGAGCGATGCGTTCTTTGCTGTCTGATCGACCTTGAAGCCCAGCGTCAGTTCTTCACCGTCTCGAAGGACGTTCTCGACGAAATGCAGGTTGCCTTCTGACTGAGAACGCCTGACGTTGTAAGCGGCTTCCGGTTCATCGTCTCGCCGCTGCATTGACGCTTGCGCGGAGTTTTTGATCGTCATCAAGATCAAGTCTCGCACGGCTTTTGGAGTCTTACGAAGGTTGGCCGATACGCAGAAATCGTAGCGGCTAGCCAGCGGCCCGGCGAATTCTTCCGGCAAGGCGAATGTTCGGTTGATGCTCTCTTCGTTCTGGCCGATGAATGCGTAGTCGCCTTGCAGCACGACGAAGCTGGTTGGCCCGCGGCGAGGAATCAGTTCGTAGCGATCTTCTTCTCCTGGGACTGCGTTCAGTTGAGCGCCCATCGTGCCGAACGTCTGGCCAAGTTCGCCGATGTCTTTCACGGGAAGAAAGCCAACCGGAATCGGTAGCGGAATCAGTCCTTCCGAGACAAAAATCATCACCCCAGCGGGTTTGGTCCGGTCCAGACCTTCGAGGTCACGGACGTTCGCAAGTCCGGCACCGATGAGATCCATCGTTTCCTGCCGTTCTACTTCTCCAAAAACGTAGCCGATGTGGTCCATGATGTTGTCGACGCCGGCCACGCAGACGGTGACAACCGGGTGCGCAGGAGTGTCTTCGTCATCCTGAGCGGATGAGGTGCCGCCGTCGACCAGAATAATGGCGACTAAGGCCAAAACGGTGGCAAGCCGGTGTGTCAGTGAGAGTTTCGGGGCACTCAGTGAGACTGGTCGAGCGATGGACAACTGCACGGTGAACAACTGCACGATGAACTCCAACAAAAAATGGGGACAAACTCTCAGGCGTGGTCACAGTACCTCGGAATCCGACATCGGGTTTCGGAGATGCCTGCCGAAATGTCGTCTCGAACGTAGCGGTGGTTGAAACCGGCGATGACCACTCACTCGCTGGACGGAATACCCAAGGGTATACTCGCCCGAATCGACCATCGCCACTGATCGCGACCTCGCTGTAACTGAAAACGCAGCCGGAAGTTCCACTCAGAATCCTCATTTTCTCCTGAAATACCATGTCCGAACGCACGTGCAGGCTTGCGACCCTCGGGTGCAAAGTCAATCAGTACGAAACGCAGCTCGTCAAAGAAACGCTCCTCAGCAACGGATTTCGCGAGGCGGCGGACAACGAGGCAGCGGATCTGTGCGTCGTCAATACCTGCACGGTAACGGGCGAGGCGGATTCCAAGGGCCGGCAGTTGATTCGACAACTGGCGAAGAAAAATCCCGGCACACGCACGATCGTGATGGGGTGTTACGCGACTCGCGATCCAGAAGTGCTGCGGGATTTGCCCGGCGTCTTCGAGATTGTCCGCGATAAGCGTGAACTGCCCGACGTGTTCGATCGGTTGGGCATCGTCGACATGCCAGACGGTATCAGCCATTTTGATGGCCGCCGGCGAGCCTACGTGAAAGTTCAGGATGGCTGCATTCTGAACTGCACATACTGCATCATTCCTCAAGTCAGGCCGGGCCTGCAGAGCCGCACACCGGAGTCGATTGAAGCGGAAGTTCGACGACTGATCGGCAACGGATACCGAGAGATCGTGCTCAGCGGGATCCATGTTGGACATTACGGCGTCGAGACGACTCGCGGCAAGTCGGGGCTCCCGCCGTTTCGACTTTGGCACTTGTTCGAACGGCTCGACCGAATCCCAGGCAACTGGCGAATGCGGCTGTCGAGTATCGAAGCAGTCGAAGTGAACGACGAATTCATCAACGCCGCGGCGAATTGCGAGCACCTGTGTCCGCAGTTTCACCCGTCACTCCAGAGCGGTTCAGAAGCCGTCCTGAGACGAATGCGGCGGCGATATTCGATGGCCAGATTCCTCGAAAAATTGGAACAGATGCGTGAGCAGATTGATCATCCCTCGTTCTCGACCGATGTGATCGTCGGGTTTCCTGGCGAGACGGATGCTGAGTTTGAAGAGACGCTCGAAGCGTGCCGACAGTCGCGATTCATGAAAATTCACATCTTTCCGTTCAGCGCGAGAAAAGGCACTCCAGCCGCAGACTTTCCCGATCAGGTCAAGCCGGAAGTCCGCAAGGAACGCTGCCGAATTCTGAGCGAACTCGAACGCGATCTGGCGGAAGACTATTATCAAACGCTGGTTGGCCGCGAATTGGAGGTGCTGGTTGAGCGTGAGTCTCGCGACCGACCGGACTGGGTTCGAGGGACCGATCGGCGATATGCTCCGGTTGAAGTTCCGGGCACAACCCACGACATTGGCGCTTTTGTTACAGCCAGAGGCCAATCGGCGGAACGTCAGCAGCTGACTGCGGTTCGAATTGAAAGTGCGTCGCTGGCTGGTTCACTGTAGAATTGAAGATGTTTTGCTGGGCGCCCCTGTTCAACTAACCACGGGGTCCAGCAACCACGGGTTTCATGACGAAACGAACTGAGAAAGGGCCGGTATGGGCCTCAAAGATTTTCAACCTCGATATCTCAAAGTAGCCGAACACGGCGACAACGTCGTCGTTCAGTTTGGGGTTTCGCACATAAATGACGAAGAAAACATCGAGGATCTGGGCCACGAACTTTTTCTGCTGCCAGACCAGTTCGGGTTTCAGAAGATCGTTTTGAATATGACTGGAGTGGAGTACATCACCAGCTCCGTCGTTGGAAAATTGATCACGCTGCATCGCAAACTACACCGAAACCGCGGCAAGATGGTCATTTCTGATCTGACGCCCGGCGTTCAGGACGTGCTGGATGCCAGTCGGCTGCTCAGCTACTTCACACATTGTGAAACCGAACAACAGGCACTGGCGATTCTACGTGCTCAGGATGATTTCGAAGGCGATTCGACGGTCGGTTGAGACTTCGTCTGTATCTGGACGACCTGCCTGTTGAATCAGGAATCTCACGGTACCCCAAAGCGTCATCGACGGATGACTACTTTGGGGAAACAGCGGACTCAAGTCCCTCGCTTACGCGTCGGGTTACCACTCTCAACAGCCTGCCAGGCGAACGATTGGATCAGGACCGTGTTGATTGCCATTGAAGGAATTGATGGTTCGGGCAAGGGAACTCAGGCAAAGCGGCTGCACCAGCGAATGCTCGATGCCGGACACACATCTGAGTTGATCAGTTTCCCTCGTTACTCCGAAACTCATTTCGGGCGGACGATTGGTCGATTTCTGAACGGCGAATTTGGTCAACTCGACCAGGTCGATCCGCTCCTCGCCGCGACACTGTACGCCGCGGACCGCTTCGAGTCGATCGGGATGCTGTCCGAACTGCTGGTCACGAAGGACGTCGTTATCGCTGATCGGTACGTTGCTTCGAACGTTGCTCATCAAGGCGCCAAGAAAGTCGGCGATGAACGCACGGCACTACAGGATTGGATTCTGAAGACCGAGCACGACGTTTTTCATCTGCCGCGAGCCGAGCTAATGATTCACCTCGATCTACCGGCAGAGACCGCTCAGTTGTTGATCGCTCGAAAGTCGAAACGCGATTACACCGACCAGGCGGCGGATTTACAGGAAGCAGATCGTGATTACCTGGATTCCGTCCGGCAAGCATATCTCGAACTGGCATCTCGCGAACCAGACTGGTCGACAATTTCGTTGCTGGACGATGAACGGCTTAAGTCGATCGACGAAGTCGGTGAAGAAATCTGGAAGGTTGCGGCCGCGTTGCTCGATTCCGGGGAAAACGGATGAAGCTTGGGCAAATCGACTTGAAAACTGTCTCCGGTGGCGTGTGCCATCTTGACGCCGGAACACTTTACGGAGTTGTGCCGCGAGTTTTATGGGAACGCAAAACGCCACCGGATGAGAAGAACCGAATTCCTCAGCAGACCAACTGCGTCGTCGCGACGATTGATGGCCGGAACGTTCTGATCGACACAGGCTATGGTTCGAAGTTGCCAGAGAAGCAGCAGCGAAATCTCACTTCCGAACCGGGTGATCCACTACTGCACAATCTAAAAGCCGCAGGCTTCGAACCCGAAGACATCGACGTTGTCGTCTTTTCACATCTCCACTTTGACCATGCCGGAGGCGGTACCTGCCTGAACGAGGCTGGCGACATCGTTCCCTCTTTTCCCAATGCTGAGTACATCGCCCAGCGGCGTGAGTGGGTGATGGCAACTTCGGAACTGCCGGAACTTCGAGGTGCCTATCCTCAGGAAAACCTGCTGCCTTTACAGGCTTCCGGCCAGTTGAAGCTGATCGATGGCAATGTCAACGTGCTGCCCGGATTACGGTCGTTAGTGACCGGCGGCCACACCGAAGGGCACCAGGCATTGTTGCTCGAAAGTGATGGCGAAATCGCAGTCTTCCTTGGAGACATCTGTGGAACTCGAATGCACCTTCCAGTTCTGTGGTGCATGGCCTACGACACGAATCTGATGCAAACGCGACGGGCCAAAGCCGACCTGTTAGGAGAGGTTGCTGACAACGACTGGCTGGCATTGCTCGATCACGATCCGGATTACGCGGCGGTTCGGCTCAGTCGTGACGACCGATCCGACTTCGTCGCCTCGGAAATGATTGACGCTCTGTAAGCCAGCATTCGTGCCTGAGTAGCCTGAACAGTGAGTGGGGTAGCATTGGGGCATCGGCCTCCCATTCGTCCGGCTCAACCCGCAATGCTGTTCGAAACAAATTTCGAGTCAGGAGCCGAACGACGTGGCCTCGCGCTAAGAGCACGTTGAAATCCAGTCAGGACTTCTGCAAATTCGTTTTGGATTCCCGCCAACGATTGCCGATCGTTGTGAGTGGTTCAGCTCTGAATGGCGGTGTGTGCCCGCTGGACTCTACCGCTTCGGTCGAACGATCCGATTGTGACAATTTTGAGGCGCAACAATGATGAACAGTGATAATCGAGAACTTGACCTGATAGCAGAACTTCGATTGCGACAGTGGGCTCGTCGAAATTACGTCTCGGCTGCAGAACGCTGCGACTCTGACTGGCACAGCGTCGTCGTCAATGAAATGCGTCGCATCGATCGAGACCTGAGCCTTGTCGAAATTCCTCAAAATGTCGTGACATCAACGGGTGTCGTCCCCTTGGAGTCATCCCAGCACCAGGCGATTCGGATTGACGAGCCGCACGCTGCAGAACCTGCTCCAAAGATGCAATTCACGAAGTCAGCCGATGCTCAAGTCGAGACATTCATTCCTCGCTACGTATGAATGTATACGCAGGCTGAAACATGAGTGGCATCAACGCTTGTCACGCTTTGTCTACCGAAGCCGGTCTACTGGATCGGCTTTTTTATTCTGGCAGTGGAACTTGAGTCAGCGACATCAGGTAACCGACTAAATCCCGGATCTGTTTGTCCTTGAGAACGTTCAGCAGGTTCTCGGGCATCATCGACAGTTTCGAATCCTGCATGATGTCGACGTCGTCTCGTTGAATCACGACCTGATTCGTTGCTGTTTGAATGGTGAGCGTTTTTTCGTTCTGAGCAAGCACGACTCCGTTCAGCACACGGCCATCTTCCAGCAGCACGACCCTCATCTGGAAATTCTTCGATACAGTTGCGCTGGGGTCGACTATGTTTTCCAGCAGGTAGTTGAGATTGTTTCGCTGAGCCCCGGTCAGGTCAGGAGCGATCTTCTTGCCTTCACCGAACAGTGTATGGCAGTTCGCACACGACTTGCTGAAGAGCAATCGTCCGTGCGACGTGTCAGCGCGGGCGAGAGTTTCTGACGTCAGCATCTTCCGCAGATCCGAGATGCGTTCTTTTTTCTCGCGGGATTGCTCAGCCAGTTCTGGCCAGATTTTCGCGACTCGGCTGCTGATGTCATCGTCGCCGTAGCTTTGCATCTGGCGTAGCTGGAATGCCGAGACCGCATCGCGGGCGACCTTTTTCTCGTCGACTGCGTCAAGCAACACGGTCGCAAACGCGACTCGTGAAACGAGCGTATTGATGGCTTCGCGTTTCGCCGCATTTCGAAATCCACCGAACTTTGAAACCAGCAGTTTGGGAGTTTCTTCGTTACCGAACGCGGCCAGACCATTGATCGCGTCTTTCGCCAGGTCGCGATTTGTCAGCAGGTTCTGAAGATAAACGACGATGGTTTCGTCCCTCGCCAGAACCAGGGCCCTGATCGCCGATCGCCGTTCTTCCAAAGGCACGCCGCCATCTTTTGCCATCTTACGTAGCTCATCCATTGCACGTCCGTCTCCGAAAACCAGCGAGAGTTCTCGAGTCAGGCGTGAGATTTCGTCATTGGACGACTTGTTGAGTGCCAGACTGGCCTGCTTCCAGAGTTTTGGCTGAGGAGCCTTCCGCCAGCCTCGAAGTGCGTCGGTCATGCCATGCAGGATGTCGTGCTTTTGAGATTCGCTCGTCACTTTGCCAGCCAGAACACTGACGAGTTGCTCGACAGTGTTCGGCCGTCGCTCGATTTCTTCAGTCAGTCTTCTGGCGATGAATTCTCTAACCAGCGGCAGCTTTGAGTTGACGGCAAGCTGAACTGCGGCTTCGGCGTTCGACAGCAAAGCTGGCTCGATCGCGTACCAGACCATCAGTGGAAAGACGCGGTCGTTTGCAAACAGTCTGTGCCTCACAAGTTGCCTGGCGATTGGCCAGCGCTGTTCGTACGGCAGGCGGTTCATGATCGAGGCGAGGTAGGTCAGGACGAGTCCCGACTCGTCGGACTCCGCCATCGTGGTGATTTTTTTCTGGAGTGCCGGGCTTAGTCTTCCAGCTTCAGCGGCAAACCGAACGGCCCACACGCGAATGTTTTCTGAAGGATCGTCGAGTAGCCGCTCCAGGACAGCCTCAGGACAGCCGCCAGTGGCGTGCAGAGCCCACAGAGCTGGCAGCCGTTGAGTGACCGGCCGTTTGGCGAGTACATAATCGATCTGAAGAATCTCGCGAGGCAACTTGAGGTCCTCGCCAGCCGCAGCTCTTTCGGCAAGGATTCGGATCGCGTGGAAGTTCAACCAGGGTTGTTCAGAAACAAACACGCCCGCGAGTCGGCGACTGCTGGCTTCGCCAATGCTGCCGTAACGTCCGGCGTCATACGGTCTCGATGGATCGTTTTCCGGTCGGATTTGATAAATTCGACCGGACGTGCGATGGACGCCATCGTTTTCGTGACATTCTCCGACGTCGGACCAGTCGGCGACATAAAGCGTGCCGTGCGGGCCGAAGTGAAGTTCGACGCCGCGGAACCACGGGTCGGATGCCTGAAGGAAATCTTCCGCGTGTTTGCCGACGTAGGTGGCACCTTCGCGGACGAGTCGGTCGCGGTTAATTCGTCGGCCGTGAAGGTTGACGGTCAGTAACGAGTTGTCGTAGTCCTCGCCCCAAAGACCGGGAGGGACGATCGCCATGCCCGAGTGGGCGTGTCCACCTCCTGCTTCATCGGTTGTCTTCGTGACCCCTAGTTTTCTGATGTCGTGCCATTGTTCTTTGGTGTCCCAATGAAAATGATCGGCCGTTTGTTCGATGACCTGGTAAACGTGCGGGTTGAGATGTTCGCCGTACATGCGGCGTAAGTACGCGCCGGGGATCGCGTGCCAGAGATGGCCGATGACGGTGTTGATGAAGAAGAGTTCGCCATTCCGATCCCAGTCCATTCCCCAGGAATTTGTCGTCCCCTCGCAAACGACTTCGAACGTGTGTTTCGTCGGATGGAAACGCCAGACGGAACAGTTGAGCGATGTTCGCTGGTCCGGAGTGGCTCCGGGACGGCCAACGTGGGACGTCGCTAGAATTCCGTGTCGACCGTACAGCCAGCCGTCCGGTCCCCAGCGAAGTCCGTTAACGATGTTGTGTCGCACGGCGCCGTCATCCCAGCCGTCGAGCATGACGACAGGCTCACCATCCGGCACGTCATCGCCGTCACGGTCCGGAATGAAGAGCAGGTTCGGAGCGTCGAGAACCCAGACTCCGCCGTAACCGATCTCGACACTCGTCAGACGCCGCCCCTGATCCCAGAACTCAGTGCGTTTGTCGAATTTTCCGTCGTCGTCATTGTCTTCGAGAATGACGACTCGGTCGCGCATGTTGTTGTCGAAGTTAGTCTCTCTCTGGGCGTAAGTATAATTTTCGGCGACCCATAGCCGGCCTCGATCGTCTGTCGCCAGGGCGATCGGCTGATTGATATCCGGTTCCGAAGCAAACAACGAAATCTTGAAACCATCTGGTAGTTTCATTCCGGCGAGAGCGTCCGCTGCGGTCGTGAGCTTTGCTTCGGGATTCTCCGTATTGATCAGCTTCGGAAAGCTCCCTTTGTTATCGGTGCTCGTGTCGGCAGCGTTCGACTGATAGATGATCGTTCCGGTGGCTGACAGAGCGGCCAGCACGAGGATTGTCGAAAGACGATGTGCGGAGTTGGTGGGGGACATAGTTTGCTCGCTGGAGATTCCTGGACCGGCCTTGTGACGCATCTCACGGTACTCGACGGATCAACGACCAAAGATGCGTCTCGTAAATCTAGCTTCTTTGAGTGCCACGGTCATTCGAGTGAACAATCAATCGATTGTCACATTGAGCATTGACCAGGGCAGCCTTTGTCGAACGAAATTCGAGACGACTTCTTCATGTCAGGTAAACTGACGAGACGCTGGACGTCTCTTTACTTTCTGCCACGGAAGTGCGCTATGGTCTCAGCAGTGACCGCGAAAAGTGCCATCGCTACGTATGAAAATCGTATGTATCGCATCGTTGCTTTCAGACGAATGGCGCGATGCACGAATGAGTTCCTCGATGTTACTTACTGCCCTTTGAAAAACTAAGGTCCGTTTACAAAGGTCAATCCCGACGCATAGTCACTCTCTTGCGGAATCTGCATATATTGACATCGGGCAACGCCAGAACTAACGTCACCAGGACTTTAGGCCAATTGACGAAAAAACTCTCTCACGATCATTTTCAGTCCCAATAGTTCTTACCAGCCAGGCTGACTGACGGATAACAATCGCTCGACTGGTAGCAGCTCCGTGAGTTGTACTTCGCCAGGCAGACGCGACCTTATAAACCCTGGACTCCTTTTTGGATTTCAGACTCAATCGTCCCTCCCGTGTGGAATATTTACGTGTGCGGCTGTGGCCATGATGGCTTAGCTCTACTCGTCTCGCCCTTTCCCACTCGAACACTCAGCAACGAGGCTGGATCATGATCACACGGCGTCAATTTGTTTCGCGTACGCTGGCAACCGGTTTGGCCACATCGACGGCCTTTGGAGCTTCGGTCGCTCAGGCGGACGAGATGTGGGCCGAGAAGATGTTCGAAAAGACGACGCACGACTTTGGCGTTGTCGCTCGTGGATCTGATTCCAGCTATCGACTGAAATTAAAGAACCTCTACAACAAGACGGTCCACATTCAAGAGGTGCGGACCACCTGCGGTTGCTCAGCCGGGAAGCCGAGTCAGGAGACACTGCTGAGTCTTGAGGAGGCGTACGTCGAAATCACGATGGACACTCGCAAGTTCACACGAAGAAAAGACTCCAACGTGATCGTCGTGTTCGACCAACCGTCGTACAAGGAAGTGCGAATTCCAATTACGGCTTACATTCGTACCGACGTCGTGATTGACCCGGGCTCGGCTCAGTTCGGGAAAATTGACCGGGATCAGAAGAACGAGCGTACGCTCAAGGTCGCCTATGCTGGCCGCGACGACTGGGAGATCAAGGATGTTCAGACGAACAGCAAACTCGTTAACGCCGTCGCCAAAGAAACGTCTCGCGGTGACGGGCGTGCCAATTACAACTTAACCATAACGCTCAGCGACAAAGTACCGTTCGGTCCGTTTCGGCACAGCATCACACTACTGACAGACGACGAAAACAGTCCGAAAGTGCCGCTGCTGGTCGAGGCTGAAGTGACGCCGGACATCGTCGTTAATCCTTCGGTCGTGTCGCTGGGGACAATGTCTCCGGGACAGGAAAAGACAGTGCAGGTCGTTCTTCGAGGTAAAAAGGCGTTCGAAGTTTCGGCGGTCAGTTGCGTTGAGGCGAAAGATGTTTTCCAGGTTCGATTGCCGAAGACGGCGGCTCCGATCCAGATTATCCCGCTGACCGTCACTGCACCGCAGAAAATCGGAAAGCTCGATGAGCAGATTTCTGTGACGATCCCGGGCCGTACCGATCCGGTGACGTTCCGGGCGTACGGCAGAATCGCTCTCGCTGGTTCGTGACGGTGGTGGTTAGTTTAAGATAGCTTTGGATTATCAAAGCCCGGCCTCTTTGTAAGAGGCCGGGCTTTTTCATCGTAGTGCCGATGCGTGTGACCGCTCCTTCCATTGAAGACGTTTTCAAATGCCAGTGCCGAGACGCATCAGCTTTCTGATCACCGAGCTTGACCACGGTGGAGCCGAGCGGGCACTCGTGCGCATCGTGACCGGTCTTGACCGTAGCCTGTGGGAACCGCAGGTAATTTCGCTGAACAACCGAGGTCCGCTCACGGAGCCGTTGAAAGCTGCGGGTATTCCCGTGACGGCGATCGGTGCCGGGCGTGTACGGAGTCCACGAGGGCTGTGGCGAGCGACCATCGGACTGACTCAATGCCTGAAAGAGCAACGACCGGAAGTGCTGCAGACGTTCCTCTTTCATGCGAACATAACCGGACGTCTTGCTGCGAAACGAGCTGGCGTTCCGGTTGTCGTTTCCGGGATCCGAGTAGCTGAGAAACGAGGGCGCTGGCGACTGACGCTCGATCGTCTGACTGACCATCTCGTGAGCCGCCACGTTTGCGTGAGTCAGTCGGTCGCGGACTTCTCGATCTCCGAGTCAGGGCTTCCAGAGTCCAAAGTTGTTGTTATCCCGAATGGTGTCGATGTTGAACGCTTCGCGTTGGCTGAACCGACTGACCTTTCTCAATTCGGGATTCCAAAAGATGCCGCCACGATTCTTTCTGTCGGGCGGCTCGATGAGCAGAAGAATCCTTTCGGGCTTCTGCAGAGCTTTGCGGAGATCGCCGATCGGCATCCGAAAGCACACCTTCTCTTCGTAGGACACGGCCCCGACGAGGCCGTCCTGAAGAAGGCAATTGCCAGGCAGAAGCTGGAATCCCGAGTCTCCCTTGCTGGCTGGCAGGCAGATGTCCCCGGCATCATGCAGGCCTGCGATCTATTTGTACTGGCTTCGAAGTGGGAAGGCATGCCGAACGTGCTGCTCGAGGCCGGAGCGGCTGGGATTCCCATCGTTTCGACGCGTGTGGAAGGCGCGGAAGAGATCATCACCTCAGGCGAGTGTGGAGTGCTGGTGGGGATTTCCCAGCAGGATGAACTCGCCAATTCTATCAGCGATTGCCTGAATGCCCCGCAATCGGCCCAGCTCCGAGCGAGTCGATTGCAAGGCGTGATCAGAAAACAGTTTACGTGGTATTCAGTCGTCGAATCGTACTCGCGTCTGTACGCGTCGCTGCTTGCGTGAAACCGGCCTCTACCTATTTGATGAGCCGCCCCGACAAAAAAAGTTCGAAGTCACAAGTTGCTTTGTGGCAAGTACCTGCGGTCAATCGAGCCACCGGTCTGTCGTGACTTTTCAAACACTGACTTGACCATCGGGATCTGACGATTAATGTGTGGGGGGCTGTGGAGAATAATGGGATTTTGTGGTAAATCAGGGAGTAACTGGTGACGAATGGCTCTGACGGGGACGTGGCCAAGAACGCTCGACGACAAAGGACGGCTAGCCGTCCCGAAGCGTGTACGCGAAGACCTGGGTGGCACGGACCTGAAGTCGCTGTTTCTGGCTCCATGGACGGAGAAGTCGCTTGCTGTTTTTACTCCGAAAGATTTCGAATCACTGGCTCACCGCTTCTCCGAAAAATCGGCGGGCAAAGCCAACGTCCGCAACTACATGAGACTCTTCTACGCCAGGGCGGAGCACCTGGACGTAGATTCTCAGGGCCGCCTGCGGGTTCCCGACCGACTCAAAGCGTTTGCAGAGCTCAAACGCGAAGTCGTGCTGCTGGGCGTCAGCGATCACCTGGAACTTTGGGACGCAACACGCTGGGATGCGTACGTTGCTCAATTGAATCCGCAGTTCGACGAGATCGCAGAACACGCTTATGAGTGACTCGAACGAGTTGGACTCGTTTCGAACTTCGAACACAACAATTGCAAAGGAGGCTGCAAATCGACCACGGAAAGGTCAGGGACGACGGATCGTTTCTGTTGATGGACTGAAGCCATGCCAATGGGGAAACCTGTTGGACTCGTCAAGGACGACGCCTACTGGCTGAGCTGTTCGGTACGAAAATCATGCATCGATCGCCGCACCACGGCGAGCAGAACTGGCCATGGATTGGCATCTGTCGCTGGTGTTCGTTGCGTGAAATCAATCCTGGATTCGCACTAGGAAAGTACATCACGGATGTTGTCCGCTGCCTGACCGGGCCTCGCGGAACTGGACACTTGAGGGATCGAGTGCAATTGGTGTCGCTCCATCTTCGACACCAACTGGCTGACTGTTTCTAATCGGATGCAAGGATGCGTCCGGGAAGCACGAAGTTCCAATCGCTCATGGAAGAGCGTGACAGAGAAGAGATGGCGCTCACTCAACCGCCTCGCAAGGATGCGAGGCGGTCTTTCTTTGCTCGGAGCGATTTCCGGACGAGCTTCTTTACGCGGCCAATTCGCTGCGCGAACCTGCTCCTGATTGTGGTCGTTACATTTCGGCGGCGTAAGTTTCGAACCAGTTTGAAAGTTGCTCTTTTGAGGCCGGGCCACGATGAACGACCAGACGGTAACGCAGTTCGAGTGGTTCTTTGGTTGGAAGTTTCACAAGCGTTCGCCCGGGGTAGACCGGGTTCTGCATGCTTCGAGCTCTGCGAAGGATCCACTTTTGAGGAAAGCCCGGCAGTGATGGGTGGCAAAGAATCGTGACGCCACTCGTCGAGTTTTTTCGATTACCGTTTGCTTCGCCGAACGTGCCCGAGATGTCCATCCACGAACTCGCGTCGGTGGCGTTTTTTTGAGGCTCGACCTCGCCTGATTCGGCCGTGAAGCGAATGTCTTTGGGGAGTTGAAGACGCGGTGAAAATCCTCCGTAACCTTTAACGTCGTCTGATCCACCAATTCGTACTTCCTGTTCAAGAGCTGTCAGTTTGATCCGAAAATCGATGACCCGACTGTTTTCCTGTTCGGGCCATACTTCAATCTGCGTTTCCTCGCGGACCACCGGCTTCTGAGCTCCAGAGGCGTCCAGCCAATCCGGCGATACCCAGTGCGAAGTTGCCAGTATGGCGGCCGTGTTGCCACTTCTTTCAACGATCTCTACCTCGTCAACCCGCGTAAGAAAATTTCGGCAGATCCACGGATCGCCAATCCGTATGTCGCCAATGTAGAGCTGGTGCCACGCCCAGAAGATGCCACGGTGGTGAAGATGGTCAACAGGGAAATCTTCAGAGATGATCTTGCCGTCGAGGTTATAGAGCGGATGCACATAGCTGGCCCGTTCGAACCTCCCATCCAGAGACTTTGGTTTTGCCTGATAGAACAGGACTGGTTTTTCACCGTCTCGGAATTCGAAACCTCCGGCGTGCTTTGAAATCCGAAGGGGTGTTGTCGAGCCGTCTTCCGCTGACAAGATGGTCCTGCCGATAAGCAGGCCGAGCATCACGATTAGCGCTGGAGGAGTCAGGATTGTATTTTTCATATCGGAGCCTTTTTCGGCGGACCAGTTGTCACGGTAGCCTGAGCCTGTTCAGTTCTTCCTGTGAGGATGCCGGAGCGTCTCTGAAATGACAAGTTTATCCGTTTCTTGAGCACGTGCTGGAAGTGTCATCGCACGAAAAAGTCGAGCGAAGCCAGTGCTTCGCTCGACTCGAAATTCATCTACACAGTTAACGTATGACTCGTCTTCAGGCAGTTGCCATTCGTTCTTCTTTTTCCTTACGGCGTTTTTCGACGACTTCGGTCTGTACGTTTCCAGGCACCTGTTTGTACCTCAGAAACTCCATTGAGAACTGACCTTTGCCCTGCGTCATCGATCGCAGTTCATTCGCGTAGTCGAACATCTCGGCCAGAGGAACTTCTCCGACGATGTAAGTCGTTTTGTTCTTGGCGTCGCTGGAGTTGATCAGTCCTCGCTTGCTGGAAAGGTGACCGCAGATCGAACCCTGGTATTCTTCGGGCGCTTCGATGTCCAGTGTCATGATCGGCTCGAGTAACGCCATTTTTGCTTTCAGCAGCGACTCTCGGCCACAGTTGAAGCCAGCCGTGTTGAACGCCATTTCTGATGAGTCGACATCGTGGTAACTGCCGTCGTCGAGGTCGATCTGCATGCCGACAACTTCACATTCGCAGAGAGGGCCTTTAGGGATGCATCGCTGAAAGCCCTTATCAACGGCCGGAATGTATTCCTTAGGGATACGTCCCTGCGAAATATTATTGTTGAAGACGTAAGGCTCTTCGGCGTCTTCCGGCAGTGGAGTCAGTTTTCCGACAATATGAGCAAACTGGCCAGAACCACCCGTCTGCTTTTTATGTTTGAAGTTGAACGCAACTTCTTTAGTCGGACATTCGCGGTAGGCAACTTTCGGCTCACCGACGACCGCTTCAACGTTGTACTCTCGCTTCATCCGCTCGATGTAGACTTCAAGATGAAGCTGGCCCATGCCAGCAATGATCGTCTGGTTTGTCTCGGGGTCGGTCATGACGCGGAACGTTGGGTCCTCGCGACGGAATCGCTCCAGAGCCTTGCCGAGTCTGTCGGAGCCTTCCCGCGTCAGGGGTTCGACCGAAAGTCGGATGACGGCTTCAGGTACGAAAATATTTTCCAAGGCGACGTTTGCGCCTTCGCCACAGAATGTGTCACCAGACGCACAGTCCACACCGACCACGGCGACGATGTCACCTGGGCCGGCTTCTTCGATTTCTTCACGATCGTCAGCATGCATTCGGAGGAGGCGCCCGAAGCGAACCTTGCGACCAGTTCGGGCGTTAATGTAGCTATCACCTTTGATGATCTTGCCCTGGTAGACACGGCAGAACGTCAACTGACCGAACGCTTCCATGACCGTTTTGAAAGCCATCGTGACGAGCGGTTTGTCTTCGTCTGGTGTCAGGGCGATCGGCGAGCCTTTGCCGGATTCGTCAAGGTTTTTCAGATCCTGCCCCATCACTTCACGCTCTGGCGGGCTGGGCAGGTAACGCACAACGGCGTCGAGAAGTTCCTGCACACCGGCGTTGCGATAGGCCGTTCCCATCAGTACCGGAGTGATCTCTTGTGAAAGCGTCGCTCGTCGGACAATCTTGTGGATATCCTCGACCGATGGTTCATTTTCTTCGAGCAACGTTTCCATCAGGTCGTCGTCGAACAACGACAACTGCTCCAGCATGTGAGCTCTGGCTGTGTCGGCTGCGTCTTTCAGTTCAGCCGGAATTTCCCTGCGAACGACGTCTACTCCCTGTTCACCTTCGAAGTAGACCGCTTCCATGTTGATCAGGTCGACGGCACCCTTGTAGTCCGCTTCCTTGCCGATCGGAATCTGCAAAGGAATGGCCGTGACACCGAGCTTGTCAATGATTTGCTCAACGACACTATCAGGATCGGAGCCGGTACGGTCCATCTTATTAATGAACGCGATTCGCGGGACTCCGTACCGTTTCATCTGACGATCGACGGTCAAAGACTGGCTCTGAACTCCACCGACGGCACAAAGAACGAGGACAGCTCCGTCGAGGACGCGAAGCGAGCGTTCGACTTCCACAGTGAAGTCAACGTGGCCCGGCGTGTCGATAACATTGATCGGGTTGCCGTTCCATTCGACGGCCGTACATGCAGACTGGATGGTGATGCCACGCTCACGTTCCAGATCCATGAAGTCCATGGTTGCTCCGCCATCGCCGCCTTTAACTTCCTGGATTTTGTGAATCCGTCCGGAGTAGTAAAGGATACGCTCGGTCAGTGTTGTCTTACCCGAGTCGATGTGGGCTGAAATACCGATGTTGCGGAGTTTGCTTAGGTCTTGCATGGTTCAACTACGACTGGCTGGCGGGGCATACCGCCGGAATGGATTGTTTGACGCAACGTGCCGATTGGAGTGTGCACCAAACGTTGCTCACCGCGAGCAACTGACTGTATCGATCGAATTCTGACCACCAGAAGACGATTTCAGTTCGACCGAAAATCGGCAAAACCGAGTCTGCAGAGAACCTCAAACCGAGACCCTTCGCAGAAAACCCGTGGCAGGAATTGCAGTCAGTCTGCTTCCTGTTGGAGGCTAAGTACCGAAAGCTGGTCCACGACATCAGACTTTTCGTGGAAACAGTTCCGGGAAACAAAAATTTGACCGGGGAAAACGAGCCAGAAAAATGCTCTGTGGAAGGACAACACAGCCCGACCCATTGGGCTAAGCGTTGATCAGCTCTCAGTTGCATGCTCGATGCTCAGGCGGGGTCGCGACCGAATTTTTCAAAGGTTTGCCGGACTTATCGGCACTTTCAGGTGGTTGGCCTGAAAGTCCTGACCAGAAAACTCCGGTTCGCGGGCGACGCATCCTACCGATCAGAGAAACAGATCGGAACAGGAAATCTCGACATTATTTACCCAAATAGGGGGTTTAGATGACTCCAATCGTGCTATTTAATTTGGACTGAAACGCTCAGTGGCAAATTCCTGGCGTGAATTCACGTTCACACGAGCGGGTCGAGTTTCGCACGCCCCTGTGTGTAAAACTCTTTCAGCACAAGAGGTTAGCCACATTTCACGAGTTGTTTTGTGAGACATGTTGGTCATATATCGAAAACTCGCGTTGACGCGTTTCGAGAATTTCTGCAAAACTGACAGCCACTTCAGATTCTCCTCAAGTTTCCCCGTCGCAGCTCTGCGAAATTCCAGCTTCGGCATTTCCCGTTCGGAATTTTCTCGCGATACCTTCCCGTAATTCACGGTTCAGGTCGCCTGTAAACCCCACTCCACCTCTCTTAGAGCAAGGACGCTCGACCATGCTGTCAGTTCTCGTCCTGAATTCAATGCTGGCAATCAGCCCAGCCGAAATTGACACCACCAAGAGTGATCAACAGGCAGTTTCGCTTGTCGCTCCGGAGTTGGTGTTCGCACAACCGTTTTCGGCGTTGGAAATTGATTCTCGCCCGATCGTTGCATCGTTAAAGACCGTGATCCGCGGCCAGGCACCGGTTGTCGCCTACGACGAAGAGCCGGTTCAAGCCAACCTGGGAAGCCAGCAGTATCTCGGCCAACTACCGATGCAACACGGCAGTCGGTGGAATCCGATGGCCCCCGCCTGGCCCGGAACGCCGCTGATTGATCCGAACGGAATCGGTGCACCATTCTCATCGATTCCAGGTGTAAACGGAGCGCGTCCGTTTCAATGTGGTTGGGCTCGAAAGCTGAATGTTGCGTTTCTATCTAAAGAACGAACGAGCAGTGCTGGCGGTGGAGCAAGCGGCCAGTTCGGAGTCTTCGAAGTCAATTCCGAATTCCGATACACCGCTCCGCTACCAACTGGGTGGGTTTTTCAATTCGCACCTCAATTCAACATGCGAAACTGGGACGGACCGACGGCTCCGGATCTTCCGGGCGATGTTTACCGTTTTGGCCTCGACCTGCAGTTGAACTCTCCGACAGTCGGACCATTCTCAGCAGAGCTCGCGTTCAATCCGTCGCTCAATACTGACTTCAACCGCAGTCCTGGTTCCAATGCATGGAACTGGGATGGTCGAGGTGCGATCCACATCGCGGCCGGTCCGGGGACACATGTCGTTCTCGGGGCACTGTTCTGGGATCGTGTTGATGATCAGGTTCTTCCATACGGTGGTGTCGTCTTCAAAACTTCCAATGACTACTTCGAAGTCCGAGCACTGTTTCCACAGTCGGAAGTCAGCATCTTCCTGGGAACGCCGTGGGGAGTCCCGCAATGGCTGTACGTGAACGGTGAATACCACATCGAATCCTACGAGATCGGCGGCGGCGCAGGCAGCCGACAGGTCCAGCTTCAGGACTGGCGAGTGATGCTCGGAGTCCGCAGCGATGCCCGCGGAGTCGAAAGCTTCCTCGAAGGCGGCTGGGTCTTCGACCGCGAAGTCGAGTTCAGCCAGGGCGGCGGAAACTTTAACGTCTCATCAGGCTTCCTCGCCCGCTTCGGCATCAAGTTCTAAGGTAGCTCCTGGGCACTGAAGATAGTTTTACGATGTTAAATCCATGGCTCCGCCCGAGCGAAAGTACCAGTTGAGTTGGCCTCAACCGCAGTTAAATCAGTATGCGAAGCTGGCAGGGTAGCGCCGATTAAAAACAGAGCCCAATCGATAAGACAGGTTTATCGCATCAGACTCATGATACTCTTCGCGACGCTTTAAATGCTCGCTGCTTCAAATGAGGAATTGCGCGTCGTGGCACTCGCGACGTTACGCTTTGACGTTGTCGTTGACTTCTTTACCGAGGAAGTCCAGTTCGACGCAGCTGACTCGGACGAAGGCTTGATCGCTGGCTGAAACCCCGAGTGTACCGCCGCTCGATTTGATCAGCTGAATTGCCACCCCCATGCCGGCACCGAATGAGAAGTTTGAGCCGGGGTTTGGATTAACGAAGCTCTTTGACAGCTCAGCAGTTTGCCACTCGTCTGAATTGGATTCGACAAGTCTCAGGTCGACGGTTGCCGAAGCAAGTTCGCGAGACTCGTTGACATGTTTCGTTCGTGCGTTGAATTGGAAGAAGACGAGTCGGCACGTGAAGTTAGAGCGGAACTTGTCTTCGAAGAACTCGGGCGAAGACGCTTCCGCTCGAAGTCGGACTCGGAAGACGTACGAACCGGGGTACGGGCTGCGGACTTCCTGGGCGAGATACACTTTTGAGTTCTGTGCGATTTCGAGCGGCGATCCATCAGCAAGATTAAAACCAAGTGCGGCGGTTTGCTGATCAAGATCTCGTAGTACCGCTGTGCCGAAAGAATCATCTCGCACAAGACTCAAAGGGCTTGCTCGCCAGCCCTTTGGTCTTGATGGCTCCGTGATTGGTTTTAACGGTTCCTTCTGGGCGAAGTCGGTATGAACGAGGTATCGCGTCGGATCAAACGGTGGAACTCGGTCGATGTCTCCGGTTGCAGGGACTCGGATGTTGGTTGCTGGTTCGCTGCCGAGCATTGTCCAGAGAGGCTCGCCGCCAGTCAGTCGGTGAGGACGATTCTGGGCATCGATAAAGTGCCCTTGGTGCGGCACTCCGAGCAGATGGAACATTGTCGCGGTCAGGTCGCCAGGTTGAACTCTGTTACTGGCTGGAAAGCCACCGTTCTTGTCGCTTGAACCGTAGACCTGTCCGCCGCTGATGCCCGCTCCGGCCATCGCGAAACTAAAGACCGACCCCCAGTGATCGCGGCCGCCCTTGACGTTAATCTTTGGCGTACGGCCAAACTCACCAATCGTAACAACAAGTGTTTCATCGAGAATGCCTCGCTGATCGAGGTCCTCGATCAATGCTGAGAAGCCGACGTCGAACATTGGACACAGGACGTCCTCAACTCGGTCCGCGTTCTGCGCGTGGGTGTCCCACAGCGGATTGTCAGAGGCGTTGTCGCCGGGTTCGCGAGGCCAGTGAACGTGAACCAGCCGGACTCCGGCTTCGACCAGTCGCCGAGCCAGGAGTACGCTTTGCCCCCAGCGGTTTCGACCATAGCGATCGCGAACCGCATCCGGTTCCTTTGCAATGTCGAATGCCTGTCGAGCCTTTCCGGACGTCAGCAAGTCGAAGGCTTGCTGCTGGAACGAGTCGTAAGTTTTGAATGAGCCGTCGAGACGCCGGAAGCGATCTTCGAGTTGCGACAACAGTGACTGGCGACGCCCGAGTTGCACCGGAGTGATGTCTGTCTCGCGGAGGCTTTCGATTTCGTAGGTTGGTGCGGCGGGGTCGCCGACAAACACCTCCGGGTTCCATTGGGGTCCCAGAAAACCCGCCGTCTGACCAGAAGGGGTGACATTCTCGTTAAGCCGCATGACGTCAGGCAGCCAGACAGACGTCAGCGCGGGAAGCTTTTCGCTGGGCTTCAGTTGTTTGAAGACGGAGCCAACGTACGGCCAATCGGATGGCTGAATCGTTCGCGCGTTTGGGCCTCGGTATTTGTAACCGGTCAGCACCCATGCACCGCTTGACGAATGCACGTTGTCGTTCGTGGCCATTGATCGGCAGATCGCCAGCTTGTCGCTCATTGCCGCAGTACGAGGCAACAGTTCGCAAAACTGAATTCCAGGGACATTGGTGCTGATCGGCTTGAAAGGACCCCGGATGCCGTCAGGAGCGTGGGGTTTTGGGTCAAATGTCTCGTGCTGAGGTGGCCCACCAGCCAGATAGAGGAAGATCACGTTCTTCGCTCGTCCAAATGCCTTATCGGATACAGGAACTGGCTGTGCGAGTTCCTTCGCCGCAAGCAACTTCGGAAGTGACAGTCCGCCCAGCGTCAGCGAGCCAACCCGCATCAATTCACGCCGCGAAATCCCGTCGCAAAGTTGCGTGCCTTTGTTAAGAATTGAAAGCACCGCAGCACCTCGCCGTTAGACTGCCCTCTCGCCGGATCGCCAGACAGATCCACAGCAATTCAGTCTGACCGTTCTTCGAAATCGAT
>CALGTK010000082.1 GCA_937904325.1 uncultured Planctomyces sp. | reverse complement strand
CCCATCGCTCCACGAACCAATCCAATCGCGGACCACTAGCAACGACAAACGGCGTTTGGCTCACGATCGTTTAGGAAAAGGTGACAACTGAGTCAATGACTCGCTGCATCATCCCTGTCCAGAATTAACCAACTACCGGTAGCCGCTGGCTAAGGTTCTGAAACGCGGAGGCAACACGGACTGAAAGATCGTCCGTGACGTGCAGAATCGCCCCACGGAACTGTACTAACTAAAGGAAGCCGAAGGAAAACCCAAAGGCCTTGCCGGCCAGCCCGTCCATATCAAGCTCAGTTAGTGGCTGAAATTCGCAACTGGAAACCGGAACACGGTCCTGAATAATAGATGCCATGCAACAGTTGATCGTCGCCATTGTCGTCAGCCGTCGCACTTGCGGCAGAACCGCTCCAGATCAGCCCGGAAATTTAGTCTGAGAAACGGATGGTCGAAATTAGTTTCATGTCAGATTTCGATGCGATACCAGTTCCATCCTGACCGACCTCTTACTGCTTGCTCCGACCCATCATCCTGTGTAGCTCACTTGTGAACTTCAAGGTGGATGTCTTCCTGCTTCCCGAAACATTGACGTTCTCATTCGGATCATCTGAGTGATCATAGAGCATTCGTGAAACCAGCTTTCCCTTCCTGTCTGTGTATTCGGTGAAGCGAAACAACTCTGTCCGGATTGTATCGCCGTCCTGAAAGCGACCGACTGCTGCATCTTTCCAGTCAATATCTGGAGACTTCATCAGCCCGGCGAAACTGCGTCCTTCAAGATGTTCGGGAAGAGTCGAACCCGTGAGCTCGCAAAGTGTCGGATAGAGGTCAATAGTCTCGATGAGATGATCCCTTCGTTGTCCGCCATTGATTCCTGGAGCACGAACGATCAAAGGAATCTGCATCGAGGTTTCATAGCAGGAGTGCTTGCACCAGAGAGTGTGTTCGCCGAGGTTCCAGCCATGATCACCCCACAGAACGACAATCGTGTTATTCGATATCTCAAGCCGGTCGAGTTCATCAAGCAGCTTGCCGATTTGAGCATCGGTGTAACTCACACAAGCATAGTAGCCGTGGATCATGTTGCGGGCAGTTTCGTCAGATACTGGTCCCTTAGCAGGAATCCCTGCGTAGGACCGCATTTCTCCTGACGAGTGGATTGATTTCTCAGGTGCATCTTTGGGGACGTAGTAGTTGTCAGGAAGTTGGATCTTCTCGTAGTCGTACAAGTCCCAGTATTGCCTGGGGGCAATAAACGGAAGATGCGGCTTCATGAATCCAACGGCCAGGAAAAAAGGTTCGTCGCGATCCTTTAATCGCCGAAGATCGGTGATGGCTTGGTTGGCAATCACACCATCGGCATAGGCGTCGTCGGCCACATCTGCCGATTCCCATGCCGGGCCTCGTTTGCGGTTCCCCTGCTTCTGGCGCCTCGTGTGCAACTCATGATTCTCGGGACGCTGATACCACTGGACGCCTTTCGTTCGCCATGCTGGTTCAGACCATCCTTTGGCGCTGTCGCTGGCATGATGAAAGACTTTACCCAGCGAAGCTGTGAAGTATCCGTTCTTCTTGAACTGCGTATTCATAGTAGTGATACCAGGAGCATCTTTATCGGCGCGTGCGAGATAGCTGACAAAACGACTACGGGTGGGTCGAATGCCTGTCATCAAGCTCGCACGAGAAGCCCCGCAAGTGGGGACCATGCAGTAGGCACGCTCAAACAGAACGCCTGATCTGGCCAACCTGTCAATGTTTGGAGAATGAATGTGCTGCTTGCCGTAGCAGGCCAGTTCTGGCCTGAGATCATCCACAGCGATGAATAAAATATTGGGACGGTCAGCGGCAAAAGCCGGATTCATAGACACCAGCAACAGCACAGTAATCAACAGCAGAATTCTCATTAATTTCGGTTCTCTTTCTGACGACGTTTCGCTTTCAAGGTCCGACATGCACGGGGATGGTCTGTGTAAAGTCTCTCGACACCGGCATCGAGCAAACGTGTCATCGTGGCTTCATCGTTAACTGTCCAGGCTCCGGCCTCGATTCCGGCCGCTTTGATCTTTCGAACTTTCTCAGACGTAACGCCGCTGTAGTGCAGCACGAGAGCCTCGAAGCCATGTTGGCTGGCGATACGAATGTCTTCATTGATGTCCGTGTTGGCGCCCCGATCCCAGAAGACGGGAAGGTCTCGATGCAGCCGCTTAACCTCAGCCATGTAACTCAGCTTGCCGTCGTTGAAACCAACCCACTGCTCAGCTTTCAGCTCTTTAATGAGAGCCACGGCGTCGGCCACACAGTCCATCTTTGGCTGAATCGACACACGAGTCCGGTGCTGCTTCATGATCAGCAACAGAACATCCTTCAGCAGCGGTATTCTTTGGGGCTGGCATTCCTCAACAGTCTTTCCGGTTTGCCGCCGAAAGTCGGTAGCGACATCAACCCTTGAGAGTTGCTCAAAGGATGACTCGGCAACGACAAGATTCTGATCGCCAACACGTTTGGTCGTCGTATCATGAATGACGACCAGTTGTCCGTCCTTGCTACGAAGAATGTCGAGTTCGATCCAGTCGGCTCCAACCGCAATGCCGCTTTGAAATGCAGGGATCGTATTCTCAGGAAATTCGCCCGAGTTCCCTCGATGAGCCGTGACTCCATTAGTAAGGAACGGCTGTATGGCGATCTCGCTGGTCTTCTTCTGAAAAGATTCAAGCCAACTGAGCGTAACAGCTTCGAGAATTGTCTTGGGGGGACGAATCTCATTAGGTGTCCTGCCCCAGTAGAAGCCAATCCAGCCAGCGGCGTGTACCCGTGATCGGTCAATGAACTCTTCAAGTTCTTCAGTACCGCACTTCAACACGAAGGTCTCTTCAACGACCACCGGCTTGCCCACCGAAGCAAAGCCTTTCACTGTCTCTATAGCTTCATCGATTTTACCCTTCTCCGGGTAAATGCGCATGTCGATGAAATCAAGATCATCGGCGATCGTCTTCGGCACGAATCTCGAGGTCAGCCCGGGACGATCCAGACTCCACGGGACGAGTCCCACAGTGATCAGATGATGCTTGTCGTGCTTACGGATGGCCGCGACGAGTGTTTGAATCCACAACATGGCTACGTCTGGCGTATTCCGTTCTTTGCGTTCCTGGGCAATCAACTGAACGAAGTGTTTGTCGCCGAATTCCGGCCCCAGCCAGTCGTCTCGCTTCTTGTCGCCCTCGTGGTCATAGTTAAATCCCCACGGAACGAATGGAGTTTCAGTCTCCGACTGCACGAAGTCTTTGCCGTCATCTGAAACTCGAATCCATTCGAGATCGCCAGCGGCAAGCTGGCTCACCAGGACAAAGAGGATTAACAGGCTTTGAGAAATCGTTTTCATCCCACGATTGTATCCGTGATCAGACCGGCCCGATAGAAATGGCGGACAGCGTCCAGACAACACACCACTTAAGGAACAGCAATGCCGCATCGGTCGCGTTGCACGTTGATTCTCACCGCCATTGCGTCTCCGTAATCTGTGACGTGGGGATGATCTGGCCGAGCAGAGCGATCACACATCCAGCCCTGGAGGTCAATGGCCCCGACTTCATAGGTCCGGAGATTCTGAAAGACGCTTTCTGTGTCAGCTCGTGTTCAGATTACGCTCGTTCAGACACATTGCCATTAAGTCGGTAAGTCCAGATGACGGTACGCCGTTCAAGTAGTGGTGGGAACTGAGCGAATACTTGAATAAAGTCATCTGTATGGTCCACACCGCCTTGCTCTTCACCGGTGCTTTCCGAACCAGGATCGAAGTGACCATTAACGTGAACAACAACTCAATACAAAACTGACACTTGCATGAAGAAGTTTCCACGTTGATTTCAGCAAGTAAGGGATGTCTTGTTACAGCTTCCAGCCGCTGGGGAGGATGGCGTCTTTCGGGATGCAGATGATGCCGTCGCGAATGTAGACGCCATTGATGTCGCAGTTGGGTTCGAGGCCCTCGCGCATTGCGATCTGGCAGTTCTGGCCGATGCGGGCGTTCTTGTCGACGATCGCTCCTTCGATGACCGTGCCGCTTCCTATACCCACGGGAGGCAGTTCGCCGATTTCGTCGGTGCGGTCGCAGTCACTCTCGTAAAAGTCAGCTCCCATCACGATCGTATTCTTGACTGACGCTCCCTGGCCGACGTGACAACGCAGACCAATGATACTGTTATCGATCGTGACATTGTCTTCGACGAATGCTCCATTCGTGACGAGAGCATTCTTCACGTTGGCATCCAGAATTCGAGCCGGTGCCAATGAACGGGCGCGGGTAAAGATCGGGTTTGATTCGTCGATCAAGTTGAACGGAGGATTTGCGGAAGCCAGTGCAAGATTAGATTCGTAGAACGACCGAATCGTTCCAATGTCCTCCCAGTAGCCATCGAACAAATGCACGTGGACGTTTCGAGCACGGATCGACATTGGAAATATTTCTTTGCCAAAATCGGTGTACTCGGACTTGTCGAGGAGCTCAACCAGAACGTCCCGCTTAAATAAATAAATGCCCATGCTTGCCAGCATGCTACGGCCGTGGCTCGGAATTCCCTGAGCGTCGATCCAGCCTGGGGCCATCCGGACCATATCCATATCGGACTTTTTCTGTGGTTTTTCGAGGAATCCGTGAACTCGTCCGGACTCATCAATTCGCATGACGCCGAAACCTTTGGCGTCTTCATCGCTGACGGGTAACGAGGCGATTGTTGCATCGGCATTCGTTTCGAGATGCGTCTTCATCATCTCCTGAAAGTCCATTCGATAAAGCTGGTCGCCGGACAGCACCAGGACATGCTCGACTTCGGGCTGTTGAATGTACCGCAACTGTTTCCGAACGGCGTCAGCAGTGCCCTGGTACCAGGTTTCTCCGTCATTGGTCTGTTGTGCTGCGAGGATCTCGACGAAGCCAGCTCCGAACCGGTCGAACCGATAGGTCTGCCGCATGTGTCGATGAAGGCTCACTGAGTTGAACTGCGTCAACACATAAATCTTGTTCAGGCCCGAGTTAAGACAGTTGGAAATCGGGATGTCGATCAGCCGATAGTTACCAGCCAGCGGCACAGCCGGCTTCGATCGATGTTCAGTCAGGGGAAACAAACGAGTGCCGCGGCCACCACCGAGGACAAGACTGACAACGTTGTTTGACATGGCTAAGGTCGACCTTGCGTGATGCGAATCATGGTGGGACAGGCTGAAAGGCGTTCGCGATTGTACGACCGTTATGAACGTCCGCAATCGACTGGAAGCCGCTTCGCGAGACAAAATAAACAAAAGCAGAATAGTTCTAAACGACGCTTGCCCTGTTTGCGTGAAGCCTCTCACATTCTCTCATCGTCAAACTTCATTGTCGTCGTGAAAGAGGACTCCGATGCGTGAAATTCGAGTGGCTGCTGCCCAGTTCCAAAACCGAGACAACGACCCTGAGTTCAATCTCGGTCGAATCCGCGATCTAACACGCACCGCCGTTGAGCATGGCGCAGAAATTATCAGCTTTCATGAAGGCTGCATCCCTGGTTACACATGGGTGCAGCCGCTTTCGTATCAGCAGCTTGCGGACGTTGCCGAGCCTGTACCCGATGGCCCTTCAGTCAAACGGCTCGTCAAAATTGCTCAGGAGTTTTCAACCATTATCATGGCGGGCCTGTTCGAAATCGAAACTGACGGCAGTATTTACAACTGCTACGTGACTATCGGTCCCGATGGATTCATAACGAAATTCCGCAAGCTGCACCCCTTCGTGAATCCCCATCTGACGCCAGGCGAAGGATACAACGTTATCGACCTGCTCGACTGCAAGGTCGGATTCCTGATCTGCTACGACAATAACCTGTGCGAGAACGTCAGACTGACGACGATGCTCGGCGCGGAGATTATTTTCATGCCGCACGTAACTTGTGGACTGCCGTCTCCGATGCCTGGCCGAGGTAAAATCGACCGACAACTCTGGGAGAACCGTCACCAGGATCCCGTACGGCTTCGCCAGGAATTTAACGGGCCGAAAGGTCGCGAGTGGCTGATGAAGTGGCTGCCTGCTCGCGCGTGGGAAAACGGGATTTACGCCGTTTTCAGCAACCCCATCGGCTGGGATTATGACACGGTTAAGCCGGGCCTGTCGATGATTCTCGACCCGTTTGGCGAAGTGCTCGTCGAAACGAACTCGCTGGAAGACTCGGTCGTCGTCGGACTGCTGACGCCGGACAAGCTCAATCAGTCATCAGGGCATCGCTATATCAAAGCACGCCGGCCTGAACTTTACGGGAACCTCGTCGAGCCGCAGCAATCGGTCACGCTGCCAGGTTGGACGATGGAGCATGAAAAAGAATAACAGCATCCTGAAGCGAGTTTGAAGGAGCAACAACCAGCGCAAATGGTGCTTTCAGGCTCAGCAATAAATAGCTTTGACTGGTGTGCCGTTCAGATCATTGACTGGCGTGTCTTCAGTCTGGTTCAGCGATTAAAGCCGGCATGTCCAGAACATTTTACCGGACGGCCTGGCGACGTTTACTGAAGATTTGACGCGTCGGCCGTGCGTTGGTCACGACCGTGCCGTCCTTGTGCCGAACTTCCATCAGGCCAACCGAATGTATTAAGTGAAGCGACGTAATTCGAAAATCGATCAGTTGCTGCCAGCATTGTGCCGTCGATACGGCTGCTTAACGGCTCGGCATCAGCATTTGTTCTCAGATCGGCCAGGTACGCGACCAGCGTTTCGCGAATGGAGGGGCCGCTGTGCAGCATGAAGTGGATCCATGCCCACGATTCCTCGTAGTCCGACTGCCCCATATCTGCGACTTCTTTGAGACTTTCCAGCCGAGTGATGCTTGGCTTCCAGCCGTTGGACATGGCCAGAGACAGACGCTCGACCGCTTTGCGTTTGACTGTGCCAGGCTCATCGCCGGCTTCTTCGAAGTACTCGGCAATGCCTTCGTCGAGCCACAGCGGAACAGTTCGTAATGTCGAGTGCAGAATTCCGTGAGTGAATTCGTGCCGCAGATCTTCCTGAATCTTATCGCCCCAGGAAGTATAGACGGCCAGTTCGTACGAATTGCCGAAGAAGTACGCTCGCCGATACGGAAGCATTGGCCATGTTGATTTCAGGTAGTCGTAGTAAAGTTGCTCGTTTTCAAACAGATACACAACGACTGGCTGCTCAGACGGGGACAGCTCAAGAGTGCTGAGAACGCTGCCTCGAAGCTGCTTCAGATCGGCGATGACCGCGTGATTGTAGTCGAGCCGGAAATCGCTCAGCAGCACGAGCTGATCCGCCTGGACCGAATGCCGCCCAGGTAGACTCACAACGGGCAACTCCGACGTCTTCTTCGTAGACTGACAGCCCGTTAGAAACGAAACGGCCGCTGCCCCGCCAAGGCTCAGACTAAACGCGTGCAGAAAGTCCCGGCGATTCGCCGTCAGCTTGCGCTGACGCTTTGTGCTCGAAAATTGTTTCCTCATGGAACCCTGTGAATTCTCAGTTCGCAGATCAACGACGACGTCGCCCGAAACTGCCTTTTCAGTCGTCATTTTTTTCAGTCGTCATTTTTTTCAGTCGTCATTTTTTTCAG
>CALGTK010000081.1 GCA_937904325.1 uncultured Planctomyces sp. | reverse complement strand
TGCTGGAAGCAATCGTTTTTCCCAGTGCGTCGATTGCTCGCTACCACGAGGTCGTAAGTGTCGCGACGAAGAGTGGAAAGGTGATATCCGGACTACTGGTGAAGGAAACAGTCGACAAGATGTTTCTCTCGTCTGCGAAGGGAGTCGTGCAACAGATCGCATTTCGGGACATCGAAAGCGCTCGGTATTCGAACGTCTCTTTGATGCCCGAAGGCATGGACAAATTATTGAAGGCGGAAGAGATCGCCGACCTTGTGGCCTATCTGAAAAAGTCAAAGCCACCGGCAGGAGGCTTGTGAGTCGACCGGGCAAATTCATCCAAACGCACAGGCAGTAGGGCCGGTTCCCACCGGCCGGTTTGTGGGAACTTTGGCCGGTAGGAACCGGCTCTACGACTGCGAATACACACAACAAGAAAAACTAATCCGCCCCAGCAAGAGAGCCATTCAAATGACGAGCAAAAACAACCAGCATGAACCGAACGATCGCGGCGAAGGTTTACGTCGCCGCGAAGTGATCAAAGGGGCGGCCGCTGCCGGACTGATTGCTGCCACAGGAACGCACGCTCTTGTGCACGCCGCTGAGTCCAAAGTAGCCCAAAGCGATTTGATCAAGCGTGAGAACGCCAAACCCGGTACCCGCGACTGGCAGCTTACCAGGACTCGCCAGCTTCCCGGGAAGATAAACAAAATCCTCAACAACGGGCGTTGCCCTTGGATCGAGGGCTACTGTTCCGCCAACAGCGTGCGGGCAGGTGAGAATCTACAGGTCATCGTGAGCACGAATCCGGTTTCGGATTTCAAATTGGAGATCTTTCGCACGGGTTACTACAACGGCGATGGTGCCCGGCTAGTTAACACTTTCGACTCGCTCAAAGGCACCACACAGCCGGACCCGCCCGTCGGTGAAAACTATGTGCGCGAATGCCAATGGGAACCTTCCGTCGAATTTGAAATCCCCAAGGACTGGCTGAGCGGTGTGTACCTTGGAAAACTGACCGCCAGGAAAAGTGGAATACAGAGCTACGTCATCTTCGTTGTCCGCGACGATCGCCCCTGTGATCTGCTGTTTCAAACCAGCGACCTGACCTGGTCCGCTTACAACCGCTGGCCCGCCGACTACTCGATCTATACAACGCATCCAGGGTTCTCCAGCACCGGCGTTCCCAGCGGGACGGTCAGTTTTGATCGGCCTTATGGCTTGTTCACGCATCCCGTCAACAAGATGAAGAAGTCCGGCGGCAGCGGCGAATACCTGCCCTGAGAATTTCCATTGTCGTTTTGGATGGAACAGCACGGTTACGATGTTTCCTACATTTCCAACATCGACACCCACACCGATCCGGCCGGCTTGCTACGCACGAAGGGTTTCATCTCGGTCGGACACGATGAGTACTGGACGTTGGACATGTACGACAACGTGCTCAAGGCTCGCGACAAAGGCGTGAGCTTGGCCTTCTTCGGTGGCAATTCGGTTCTGTGTGTTGTTCCGCTGCTGCCTTCCGATAGCGGCACTCCCAACCGAGCCACGCGTCGCGAAGGCTGGTTCATTCCGGTTTCGGGGGAAATTCCGGAAGCCAAAAAACGAAAGATGACCAACCAGGACGGCTTTGAACCGAACATGGGGCCGGATGGCGCCCAGTTAATGGGAGGACGACTGGACAACGAACAACCAAGCGGGCGAGGCATTGGCGCGGGCGATTGGACCTGTGCGATGCCGGAACATTGGCTCTTTGAGGGAACCGGAATGAAGAAGGGAGACTCGGTCGAAGGTCTCCTGGGTTGGGAGTGGCACGGAGCGCCGGCGATGGACTTGCCGGGAATGAATATCGTCGCGGAGGGTGATGCCACGACCAATGGGAAAACGGTGGGGCACTACTCTTCGACGCTCTACGACGGCCCAAAAGACAACGTCGTCTTCAACGCCGCCACGATCTGGTGGGCCAACGGTCTGTCCAGTCCGCCTGGGCATGCGAATCCTTCAAGGCACGGGGTCACTCAACAGGGTCCGGACAAGCGTGTCCAGCAAATTACCCGCAACCTGTTTGAACGAATGATTGGTTAGCGATTTTGAATTCTACGCAAAGACGGGAACGGCGATGGAACAGAGAACAGGAGTACAGATGAAGAATTCAATCTTAGCGTGCCTATCGGGAATGGTGATTTGCGTGGTCTCGATGGCTACTCGGCCGCTTAATGCCGATCAACCGCCCAATGTCATCATCATCTTCGTCGATGATCAGGGTTACTATGATCTCGGGTGCTACGGCGCGACGGAGGTCAAGACGCCAAGGATTGATGCGATGGCGGAGGCCGGAACGCGGTTCACTGATTACTACTCGGCGGCTCCGATTTGCAGTCCCTCACGCGCTGGTCTTGTCACCGGATGCTATCCGCGACGAGTCGGCAACCATATCTGGGTGCATCGCGCCGATTCGCAATCGGGAATCCATCCCGATGAATTGACAATGGCCGAGTTGTTTCAACAAAGCGGGTACGCAACGGCATGCATTGGTAAGTGGCACCTGGGATTCGAGGAACCGTTCCTGCCTCACAACCAGGGTTTCGATCATTACTTCGGCTTGCTGCACAATCTTGATCCGGTTGAGGTCGTCTATTTCGGCGACAAGGGCGTGCCCCTGATACGAAATGGTGAGACCGTTAAACAGCCGGCTGACCCCGCTGAATTGACGAAGCTGTACACGGATGAAACCGTTGCGTTTATTGAGAAGAACAAACACAAACCGTTCTTTATCTACTTGCCGCACACAATGCTGCACCATCCGTTAGGCGTGAGCGAAAAGTTCAAAGGCAGCTCCAACTGGGGAGAGTACGGTGACGCAATTCAGGAACTTGACCACAACGTCGGTCGCGTTTTCGATTCTCTAAAGCAACAAGGCATCGACGGCAACACGATTGTCATCTACGCATCGGATAACGGTCGACAGCCCGGTCGTACACCGGAACAAAAGATTCGCGGGGGCAAGATTTCGACCTACGAAGGTGGCTTGCGTGTCCCGGCCATTGCCTGGGGACCGGGAGTCGGCTTGCAGGCCGGAGCAGAGTCATCAGCGGTCGTTCGGGCGATGGACTGGTATCCGTCGCTCGCGTCGCTAGCCGGGATCGAGATTCCCGCAGGTCCCGTCATCGACGGTCGCGACATCAGTCCGTTACTCAAGGGTGAAACAAAAGTTGTCCCAGCACCATGGAACGGGAAATCACTGAACGCAAAGATCCCAATGCGTCGTCGTTGGGATCCACCCGGTGAATGGGAACCGCTGATTAAACGCCACGAATACAATGATGCGTTTTTCTATCATGGCAGTCACGGTGCTCTGGCGGCTGTGCGTTGGCAAAACTGGAAGATGTTCTTGAACCCCAGCGTTGAGCTTTACGATCTGTCGAAAGATCCCGGCGAGTCAAATATCGTGCGCAACCGAGACATCGCCCGCAAGCTTCGTGGCATGGCGGTCCTGTTCCAGGAAGAATTGCGACTCGACGCTCGTCCTGCAGGGAAAGCATCACCTCCTCGACCTGACGGGAACACCAGGATTCCGATGGAGATCGTCGATCGATTGGACAGCATGCTGGATGTGATGTTCGCTCGGTATGGCGATCGCACGCTGGAAATGGATATCTATCGCCCCAAAGATTCCTGGGAAACCTTACCTGCAATTGTCTGCATTCACGGTGGTGGCTGGAATAAAGGAGGCAAGATTCACTTCAAAAATGTCGCCCAGTCGCTAGCCGCGAAGGGGTACGTCACAGCCTCCATCGACTATCGCTTGAGTGGAGAAGCACCGTTTCCGGTACATATTCACGATTGCAAAGCGGCTGTGAGATTCCTCCGCGCAAATGCGCAGAAGTATGGAATTGATCCAGCCAGGATTGGTGCAACTGGCAGTTCTGCAGGAGGACATCTGGCAGCATTGTTGGCGACATCAGCTGGTGTCAGGGAGCTCGAAGGCGATGGCGGTAACGCAAACGTGAGCAGTGCCATTCAAGCCGCAGTGCCGATGTGTGGGCAAACCGATTTCCTGTCCGAACGCAATCGTGAGATCTCCCGCGATCGCGACATCTGGAAAGAGTTTTTGGGTGGGTCGCAGGAAGAGCAGCCTGAAACGTATCGCCTTGCGTCTCCGCTGGTTCACCTCGACAAAACCGATCCGCCCTGCTGGATCATCACTGGACAGCTGGATGATCACAGTACGCATGCTGACAAACTCCGTCAACGCTTGACAGGATTTGGTACCGAGACAGGACTGACAGTCATCCAGGACGCTCCGCACGGATTCCTCAGGAAGCAGCTGTGGTTCGATCAAGCAATTGATGCTGCCGACAAGTTTTTTAAGAAGACTCTCAAGCAATGATGAGGATGGTCTCCAGCCGCTCCGAATAAGGAAACCATCAGACAAGGAAGCAGAACATGAATAGTCGCCGAAACTTTCCAGAGAGATCGCGAATAATGAGACTCATACTCGCTCTGTCCGTTCTGCTGTTTTGCGCAATGGGCAAGGACAGTGAAGCGAAAGACACCGCCCGCCCGGACGGAAAACCCAATGTCCTGTTCATCGCCATCGATGATCTGAATGACTGGACCGGCATGCTCAAGGGCAATCCTCAGGCCCGGACGCCTCACATGGACAGGCTGGCTGCCAAAGGGATGGTCTTCAAAAACGCGCATTGCGCGGCTCCGGCGTGCGGTCCTTCAAGGTCTGCCCTGATGAGCGGGATCAGGCCGTCGACTTCAGGCAATTACATCAATAAAAGTTCGCTCATCCACAATCCCATCCTCAACAACTCCGTCCTCCTGCCCGAGTTTTTCCAACAGAACGGCTACTATGTTTGCGGCGGCGGAAAACTCTTTCACGGCTACCACTTCAACGAGGAAGTGAAAGGTCGAGGTTTCGATGAATACTTTCCCAGCAAAACCCAGGACCTCCCTTCCTTCGAAGGCCTCAAGTTTTCCTCCAAGCTTCCCCTGGGCGGGTGGGCGAGGCAGGCCGATTGGGGCCCCTGTCACCCGGACGTGACCGTGGACGATCATCCCGATGGCATCACCGCCAATTGGGCGAAAAAGAAACTGCTCGGGGGCGAGTTACAGGAACCCTTCTTTCTCGGCGCCGGCATCTTTCAGCCGCATCTACCCAACTACGCGCCCCAGGAATACTTCGATCGGTTTCCTCTGGAAGAGATCAAGCTTCCCGAAGGCTACCGGGAAGACGACCTCGATGATGTGCCCGCGGCCCATGCCAGGATGGCACATAATCCGTGGCTGAAACGGATCAGGGCGACAAATCAATGGAAGCCGGCCATCCAGGCCTACCTCGCATGCACGGCCATGGTGGATGACCTCATCGGCCAGATCGTCGAGGCGCTCGAGAGTTCGAACTACGCGGACAACACCGTCATCGTCTTGTGGAGCGATCATGGCTTTCAGCTTGGCGAAAAAGAACGTTGGGCAAAATACTCGCTGTGGGAAAGAGCAACACGGGTCAACCTGGTATGGGTGGCGCCGGGCGTGACCAAACCGGGATCGACCAGCGCCAAGCCGGTGAACCTGCTCGATATCTATCCGACCCTCGCCTCCCTGACCGGCTGTGAACCCCCTGAAGAACAACTGGAAGGCAACGACCTCACGGCCTTGATGCGCGATCCCGAAGCCGAGTGGGACAAAACTTCCCTGACCGTCTTCGGCTACAAAAACTACGGCCTTCGATCTCAGCGTTACCGCTACATCACCTACGCCGACGGAACCGAAGAGCTCTATGACCACGACAAGGATCGCTGGGAATGGCAGAATCTCGCGAGCGATCCCGAATACGCCGAGGTGAAGAAAGTGATGCGTCAGGAACTTCCCACCCACCACCAGCCCGACGGCGTCACCTATGACCTACCCGGGCGCAAACGCAAACGCTCAAAGAAGTAACAAAAACCTGCACAGACCGATCGTCCTGACCTACGGGAACTTCAACTTAACAAAGCAAACTTAACGAAATAGGGAAAGCCAAATTGAAGAATCATCGCAAACAAATCTGGCTCCCCCTTCTAGTGTATCTGGCTGGGTGCATGCCCGTTTTCGGAGCAGAGATCAATCTGCCTGATGCAACGGACCTAGGTTCGCATGGCGTGACACGGGCCCAGCTCGATGGGCTCGACGGCATCATGCTTAAGGCCATACAGGATGGCACAATCAAGGGGTGCTCTTATCTTGTCGCGCACAAGGGAGAGATCGTCTATCGCAAGGCGCACGGGGAGTTCACCACGGACGAACGGGTTCCGTTGGCGTCGGTCTCCAAACCTTTTGCCGCATCCGTCATCATGGCCCTGGCTGAGCAGGGGAAGCTGGATTTGGAAGATCCAGTGGAGAAGTACCTGCCAGAATTCAAAGGGATACGGGTTAAAGGCAGCGAGACGCCCGCGCGGCCGATGACCATTCGCCACGTGCTTTCGCACATGGCAGGGTTTTGGGGAAACAAGGGCATCAGTCGCGAGAAGATTGGGCTCATCCGCGATTTTAGTCAGACCCTGGAAGAGTCGGTCAAAGGTGCGGCGAGGTACGAACTCATACACGAGCCTGGAACGAAATGGACTTACTCCGGAATCGGATATTGCGTGGCGGGCCGTGTCGCGGAAGCCGCTCTTGGCGACCAGTCGTTCGAGAAAGTTTCACTGGACGCATTGTTTCGCCCCATGGGCATGAACGATACGACCTTTGCGCCCACGCCGGAACATCCCTTCATCCTGGTGGGTGGGTCGCTGAGATCCACGTTGGACGATATGGCGGTGTTCGGCCAGATGCACCTCTGCGACGGCGAATACAACGGCAAGCAATACCTTTCCCAGGCGTCGGTCACCGATCAGCGGCGATTGCAGATTCCTGAAGAACGCTCCAAGGCCCCTGGCTTGGGATGGCACCGGGGCTTCCCTGATGAGGATGGCCTGGCCGATCTCGTTTTTATCAGCGGCGCATCAGGGCCGCGTTTCCAGGTAGACCGGAGGCGGCAAACGGTGACCGTGTTTTTGGTGCGTACGAGCTTACAAAAAGTCGTCCCCCTATTTACGGACCTTAATCTACATGTCGAAAAGATGTTTTCGGTAGCGAATGACCGTTGATCGTAAAGGAGAGATGGGCGGACGCGGCGAAAGCCGCAGCGACGCACGGTTCGGATGTGATCCGAAAAGAAGACGCCAAGCACGGAACGCGCGACTGGATGCTTAGTAAAACTGACATCAATGCCATCGAGCCAGTGGAGTAGTGGCACAGCCCGCGAATCGAGGGCTACTGCTAGCCCTGGCCTGAAAACCGAAACCTGGCCTGCCCCCGGCGTCTGGCCCCCGTCATGATTTCATGGGGTAGTGTCAGCGTAAAACCATCCTCGTCAGGAATTACAATTGAACTCCCAAACATATCCCCTCTTTTCGTTCGTGTTAACTGTAACGATGGCGTTCGTTGCCCGGGCGGCCGACCAACCCAACGTCGTGTTCATTCTCGCCGATGATCTCGGTTGGAGTGATACGACGCTGTACGGCACTACGAGCTTCTACGAGACGCCGAATATCGAACGATTGGCGAAGCGTGGCATGCTGTTTTCCAACGCGTACACCGCGCACCCGTTGTGTTCGCCCACCCGCAGCAGCATCATGAGCGGGCAGGACCCGGCCCGGACCGGGTTCACCAGCGCCGCGGGTCACGTGGTGGCGGTTAACCTTGAAAAGACGCTCGCGCCAAATGCTCGCCCGGACCACAAGGTGCGGACGCCAAAGAGCGTATCGCGGCTGGACCCCAAGTACGCCACACTGGCTGAGGTCATCCACGAAGCCGGCTATGTCACCGGACACTTCGGCAAATGGCACCTGGGCAGGGAACCCTACTCGCCGCTGGAGCACGGGTTCGACACCGACATCCCGCACTGGCCCGGTCCGGGACCGGCGGGCTCATATGTCGCCCCGTGGAAGTTCCCCGACAAGCTCGATTTCGATCCCTCGGTCCCGGAAGAACACATCGAAGACCGCATGGCCGATGAGGCGACGGCATTCATCGAAGCGAACAAGGACAAGCCCTTCTTCCTGAACTACTGGGCGTTCTCGGTACACGCACCGTTTGATGGCAAGCAGGCACTCACCGAAAAGTATGCCGAGAAGGCCGACCCGAAGAACCCGCAGCGCACGCCGGTGTACGGGGCCATGGTCGAGAGCCTCGACGATGCGGTGGGACAGCTGCTCGACACGCTGGATCGGCTGAAGCTGACGGACAACACCATTGTCGTATTCTTCTCAGACAACGGCGGGAACATGTACGATCGTGTCGACGGGATCCCGCCGACGAGCAATGTCCCGCTGCGTGGCGGAAAGGCGATGATCTATGACGGTGGCGTGCGTGTGCCCTGTGCCGTGGTGTGGCCGGGCGCGATCAAGCCCGGCTCCAACTCCGACGCCCTGCTGGTCAGCACGGACTGGTACCCGACCCTGTTGGAAATGCTCAGGATCGACAAGCCAGCGGGCTATCACCTTGATGGCGTCAGTCAGGTGCCCGCATTGCAGGGTAAGGACGGCCCGCGTGAGTCGTTCGTCTGCTTCGTCCCCAACTACTACCCCAAGCCGGGCACGATCCCTTCTACGTCAATCCGGCGTGGGCCGTGGAAGCTGATCCGTTTTTACGGGGATGGGCCAAAGCTAACGGACCGCTTCGAGCTCTACAACCTGGACAGCGACATCGGTGAATCGAAGAACTTAGCCGGTTCGAAGCCACAACTGGTCGAGGAGCTGAATACCGCCATCACCACCTACCTCGCCGAAACCGAGGCGGCCGTGCCGATTCCCAATCCTGCCTATCGGCCCGGTGTCGTGGCACCTGCTGCGTCGCCAAAACCCAAAAAGCCCAGGACACGCCAATCCCCCGAGGCGCTCTTCAAACGCCGGGACTCCAACAAGGATGGTCACATGACGCTGGAGGAGTACATTGGCAACCCGGATGGACGGAACGTGCCCGCACTCACCAAACAGTTCAACCAGCGTGACCGCAACAAAGACAAGCGGGTGACGCTTGAAGAAATGAAGGAGTTCGCTCAATGAAATTAATCAATGATCCTATGCCGCGCCGTTCGGGACTGCTCTCTCTCATGCTGGCAGCATCCATCCTTCCGCTTCTGGCTTCCGGTACAGCGATGGCGGCACCTGACCGCCCCAACATTATCGTTTTCTACACCGACGATCACGGGCACGCCGATCTTTCCTGCCAGGGAGTGCTGGACGATATCAAGACGCCGCATGTCGACGCTCTGGCGAAGGGCGGCGTGCTGGCGCGGCACGGGTACAGCACCGCTCCGCAGTGCGTTCCGTCGCGAGCGGGTTTATTGGTCGGTAAATTTCAATCGCGATTTGGTGTCGAGGCGAATGGCAAAGACCTGAGTGGTTTCAACAAGGAACTGACGATCGCCGAGCGGTTGCAGGACGCCGGCTATGTGACGGCTCAGTTCGGCAAGTGGCATCTTGGCCCCGGGCCGAAGATCACCGACCACGGATTTCGGCATGTTTTTAGCCAGAATTCCCGACGACCGTTTGCGTCGAACATTACTCTCGATGGCAAGGACCGACCGATGTCGAACCTGCCGCCCGAGATGTACCACGTCGATGGATGCAGCCGCACGGCCGCGTCGTTGATCGAGCGGTACAAGGAAGAGCCATTCTTTCTGTACGTCGCGTATCGTGCTCCGCATGTGCCGCTGGATGCTCCACGGAAATACTTAAGTCGATTCCCCGGCAAGATGCCCGAGCGACGACGTCAGGCTTTGGCCATGCTCTCAGCCGTTGACGATGGCGTGGGACTGATCACAAGCACGCTGGCAAAGCACGGCCTCAGCGAAAAGACGCTGATCTTTTATATCGGCGACAATGGGGCACCGCTGAAGATCCACAAGCTGGATGCTCCCGGCGGCGGCCCCGGTTGGGATGGATCGTTGAACGATCCCCTGAACGGAGAGAAGGGCATGTTGTCGGAAGGTGGAATACACGTTCCCTTCGTGGTCTCGTGGCCCGGAACGATTCCGGCGGGACAGGTCTACGACCATCCCATTAGCGCGTTGGATGTCGCAGCCACGGCGGCGGAAATCGCTCGCCTCGAAACTCAGCCCGCCGATTTAGATGGAGTGAACCTGATCCCTCATCTGACAGGCAAGAAGACCACGCCACCTCACGAAGTCCTGACCTGGCGATGGGTTGCTCAGTCCGCCATCCGTGAAGGGAACTGGAAACTGCTCCGAGGCGGCCAGCGCGAGTACCTGTACGACCTGGAAGCGGACCTCGAAGAAAAACACAACCTTGCTGCGAAGCACCCGGAGATTGCCACGCGACTCCGAACCAAACTGTCTACCTGGGCGAATGAACTTGATCCTCCAGGTCTTGCTTCCGGCGAAATGTCGAGAGCGGCCACTGGCTACTTCGACTTTTACCTCGATGGCAAACCTGCTTCGCAAAGTCGAGTGCAACCCACGGAGACATCGCGACCTATGAAAGCGACACCCACACCCGCTCCGAAACGCCGGTCGCAGGATCAGTTCTTCAAGAATCGTGACCGGAATGGAGACGGCGTGATTACGTTGGAAGAATTCATTGGTAACCCAAAGGGTCGCAATGTCCCCGCTCTGACCAAGCGGTTCAAAAAGATTGATTCCAATGGCGACGGCAAGCTGCTGTTGGACGAATTGAAAAGGCAATCAAAATGAAAACTGGAAAACGATCGCACTGAACTGACTGATTTATCCAGCCAGCATACTGAACGACTCAATAAACATAGTCACCCAGTGGCAGACCTGGGCAGAGCAAGCCTGCGTGCAGCCACGGCCTTCAAGACGAACGAAACAGTCAACGATCGCTGCCTGCACACCGACACTTCGATCGAAAATGAATAATCAGGAGCAAGGCAAGCGTGAGATGTGCGTGGCACTTCCGGATCATGGCTATAGCCTGAGAAGAACCGCCCATCCTTGGCTATTTCGGGTTGGTTGACCATTCCCGTATTTGAAATCCAATTGAAGACACCACAAGTAGCTCCGCCGCATTCACCTGTGATCACATTTCGCCGCGTCGGTCGACCAGCCCGGAGCGAGTTGCGCCGAATGGATGATGAGTGTCTGGTTGAT
>CALGTK010000080.1 GCA_937904325.1 uncultured Planctomyces sp. | reverse complement strand
GGCGTTCCAGTTCTTCCAGCCGTTTCAATCGGCCGCGAATGGTTCGGAAGTTCGTCAACATTCCGCCGAGCCATCGTTCAGAGACGTATGGCATTCCGCTCGCCGCTGCGGCTTCCATGACTGGCTCAGCCGCCTGTCGCTTGGTACCGACGAAAACGATCAGGCTTCCCTGCGAGGCGACCTTTTTCAGGTACTGCTGTGCTCGCATGAGCCCGCGGACTGTTTCTTTGATATCGATGATGTGAATCAGATTGCGTCGACCATAAATGTATGGACGCATCTTTGGATTCCATCGACTCGTTCGATGTCCGAAGTGAACACCTGCTTCAAGCATCTCCTTAACGTTAATATTCAGCATCAATTCATCCTTTGCCGTTATCCGGCCGCAACGATACCGTCGCGTGTTCACACTTCGTCCGGGAGAGAAACCGACAAGGATTCCGTCCCACTCTTAATCACCGATTACAGACAAACGATGCCAGCAAACGGAGCCGGAACCTGAGTTAAAATCTCTGGTTACCAGCCAACGAACTTCGCGAACCCATGCAGACAAGGCTCAGCAACGAAGCTCGTCAAAGAAGAGCAGAAGCGTTGTGGTCATCCACGAAAGCGACTTCTGAATTCAACGTCCGCCACGGTGACAGACAAATCGGGCCAAATGCTAGCCACATCAGTACTTTGCGTCAAACGTCAACTCCGACGGCCCGGTCCCGACCAACGGTTGCTGGAAGCGGACAGGTGCCGACCTTTAGACTCAGCGTTGCACTGATCACCAAGCGGCTACGATGGCATTCCAACGGTCTGGAAAATGTCCCGAAACGAAAACTAACATCGGCTTCTTCGACGGAGTTCTGAAATGCCAGTTAAACGAATTATCCTGACAGATACCGACTCCGGCGAGATTCTGAAGGCTGGACGCGTGGATGCCTCTTCAGGCGTATCACTGGCTGGGTCAGCCGACTGGTCGATCGCGAAACGGACACTCACCGGCGGACCGTCAGACGGAGTCGACGTGGTCGATCTGAACAACGGTGAGCTGTCGATGTCAATCCTGCCAACCCGCGGCATGGGTCTTTGGAAGGGTTCATATCACGGAATTCCGATCGGTTGGAATTCGCCAGTCGCGCGGCCAGTTCACCCACGCCTGGTGAATCTTGAAGCCCGGGGGGGGCTGGGTTGGCTCGGAGGCTTCAACGAATTGATGTGCCGCTGTGGTCTTTCATTTAACGGCCCCCCTGGAATCGACAGAGTCGTCGACAAAAATGGAAACGCCACTGAAACCGAAATCACTCTCCACGGTAAAATTGCCAACATCCCGGCAAACCATGTGGCGGTTGAGATTTCGAACGAAGGACCGGGGACTCTCAGTGTCACGGGAGTCGTTGAAGAAACGATGATGTTTGCCCCGGCTCTGCGACTCACGTCGACCGTTTTAAGTGAGGCCGGCTCGAACGGAATCACGATCAAAGATGTCGTCACAAATATTGGAGGGCAGCCCGCCGAACTGCAGATGCTCTACCACACAAACATTGGCCGACCGTTCCTTGGCGAGGGCTCAAAGTTGGTCGCTCCGATCGCCGAAATAGCTCCGCGAGACCCACATTCCGCGAAAGGTCTCGACTCGTTCGACCAGTACGGCGGTCCAGTCGCCGGTCTTCCGGAAGAAGCCTTCTTCTGCGAACTGATCAGTGACTGGAAAGAGCAGACTCAGGTGCTGCTGAGAAATGAGGAAGGCGACCGAGGCCTCAGTATGAGCTTCTCGACAAAACAGCTTCCGTGCTTCACTCTTTGGAAAAACACACAGGCCGAAGCCGACGGTTATGTCATCGGCCTCGAACCCGGAACAAACCTGCCCAATCTGAAGACGTTTGAGCGGGAGCGAGGCCGAGTTATCTCACTGGCTCCAGGCGATTCGTACGAAACGAGCTTCCAACTCCGAGTGCACGACACCCCCGAAGGCATCGCTCAAAGTGAAAAGCAAATCCGAGCCCTGCAGACTTCACCCACAAGACGCCACGAAAAACCGATCGACCGTTTTTCTCCCGGCTGACCGTCAGCCTTCAAGAATGACGTACAGATAACGATTGCCGTGCTTGCGGATCGAGATTCCCGTCGTCGTGCTTCTGTTTGATCGTCAGCCAGATGTCCGGAACATGGTTCCAGTCGCCGACGGGCATCACTGCGGTTGTCACATAGCCGTTGTACCACTCGTAAACTCCGCCAATCGGGACATCATTCTCAACGAAGTTCGAGCGCAGGTACGGTTCCCACCCTGATGGCATCTGAAACATTATTGACGTCATCGTACCAGTAAACATTTTCCGCATGGAAGTACTGAGCCGCGTATTTGAGCGGCCTGTATGCTGCCAGCCGCCGTTTAGATTTGCGCATTGTCAATCCAGAACGACATCCGCGGAGCCGCAAAGGAACCAATGATCTACGAGACAAGAACGACGACCGTCAGCTCGACCACACGTGAATCCACACTGACTGAAAATACGTGACCGTTGTCTGTGCTGGCGAGGCATCGCTGCTTCCAACAGAAGAACAGTCCCGAAGAACCTGGTCACCTCCGAGCAGTTCGTCGGACGTCATTTTGACGTAGACACGCTTCCCGGAAGGCATCTCACAGGTACGTCCGGTCGAGCTGCCATGCCGACAAAACCAGTCGGTGTTAAGTGCGAGCCTGTCTGTCGAGTTTCGAAAGTATTATTTGGCATTCAAAACGTTACGACTGACCTTATTCCGACTCATAAACTATCTGGCCGACGTGTGCTTGGTGAAGAACTCGACAATTGGTGCAGGGTCTTTCAGTGCATGCGGATGATGTCCGACGCCTGGCTTCAAGATGACTTTGATGCTCCCCCCAAGAGCCTTATATCGAGCCTCGATGACTGCTGAGTTCTCTTCCACAGGCACGACGACATCGGCATCACCCACGACGTGCAGGATCGGAATCATGGCATCAGCCAGAGGTTTCAACTGGTCGATTGGATTGCCTTCGTATTTCAATGCCTGCTCTTCGGTTACCCCGTACGCTTTGAGACACGCCTGCCAGGCACCACCACCGCCCTTCCCTTTGCCCTTGCCGCCGGGCCAGCTCTTGAAGTCGCAAACCGGCGCATCACCGTACAGGCAGGCGACCTTGCTCGGATTGACGGCCGCCCAGTTGTAGATAATCAGCCCGCCGCGACTCATTCCTTCCAGAGCGACCTTCTTCGCGAACCCATGCTTCGTCGTCAACAACTCATAGAACGCATCCCAATGTTTGACAGCCTGAGAATTCCCAAACAGATTCCCAACGTCGCAGTAAGCAATGTGGTATCCTCGTTTCAGCATCTCAACATCGGCCTGCGGCTCATGCCCGAAAAACCTCGCCCTCCAGATCCACGGATTTCCTGTGGCAGCCCTGGCAGGCGACACAACGATGCAGCCCCGTCCATCGACCTTAAAGTCGTTCCGAACGAAATCATGCCACTTTGACTCTTTTCCGGAAAAATTCGACTCAGACCGAGCGACTTGCGACATCTCACCGCAAATCAGCAGCGCGACCAAAAGAGCGAAGACCGGTCTACCACCCAGACACGTCAATCGATGAGGCATACGATAATCCTGAATCTTCAAATGAGTTTTAGAGCACTTAGAGAAATCGGAAACGTCAAGCAGTGGTTCGCTTTAATCAGGGACATTACGGGAGCGTAACTCTGGAGCAAGGTCATCACCGGAGCAAGGTAATCACCGAATTCTGCTCTGAATATTTTCACCGTGGCAGGCTGCCTCGAAAAGGTATTCCGCACAAGATCAAAGCAACAAGGCTTCAAGGAACAGTAACAGCCCGGTATCCACATGGGACACCGGGCTGTTTTTAATTCGATGTGTCGTCGGCTCGTTGATCGTTAACCGAGCGGCATTTGTTCCGGCTCGATGACGAATGGGAAGACCTTGACCGGGTCACCTGCTTTGAGTTTGTCCTGGTACGGCAGTTGAGCGGCCCGGTCTGCGGCGAACTGAAGATGCGTCAAACGGAGACCGGCGTAGACGTCGAGGCCGGACTCAGCAGCAACATCGGCGAAGACTTCGCCAGCCGATGCGGCGTGACGACGAACTCCGTGGATACTCTTCTCGCGGACTTTCACACCAGCCGCAGACAGTTTTACAAGACCCTTCAAAAATCGACCAACAATTGACTCGGGATTGGATGCTCGCCAGAGACGTTCCCACTCTTCGTGAGCTTCCCAATAGTACCCGCAGTTAAACAGATCAATTGCCAAAAGGAAATTACGGTTCTCGTGCCACGCGTCCGCATCCAGAGCTGCAGGTGTCCGGCCTTTGCGGCCGTGACTGTGCCCTTCGGGATGCCGAATAGGATGCGGTGTGTTGGTGGCCGGAATGTATGTATATGCAGGAAGCATTGCGGCTGGTAACAGCCGCGGGATCTCAATTTTCTTTGGCAGAACTTCACTTACCACGGAACTGGTCTCCTCAATCGTTTCAAAACAGAGTGCAAGCTCAGTCAGGCCCTTGCGAATTCGCGACAACGACATCTGAGCAAAATCTGCCACCGTTGCTGGTGTTATACGTATGCGTTTGCAAAGCAAGCGGAGTATCACACCGAAACTGACGGCATTCGTCAAAATCAAAACACGCTCAATGTGGCCGTTCCATCAGAGCGCCGACGATTTGCTGCACCATCCGTTAAATGCCGCAATATCGGGTAGGACAGACGCACGGCAATGCACCGCCAGTCTGTGGAAACGTGGCCTTCATGGTCACGAGGTGGGAATCATGGTCACGAGGTGGGAATCTCAAGGTAGGAAACCGGAGAGGAATCGTCCGAAGGACTTTCACCAATGCCAGCTGTCGGCCAGCATATCGATCCAGATCGAGAAGTTAAGATGTTCTCTCGCCTGGGAGTCCAGAATTCCCAAAATCAGGGCAGATTAACGCTTCTCCCGAGTACACAATCCAGGAAATATGTTCATAAGTATCCGCTGTGTCCTCGAGTTGCGCAACTCGTTATAGGCTGCTCTAAGCATCGACAAACACGTGCGGGACCGCGAACGGCTTACTACACTCCTCGAAATCCTTGCTTTCCCAGCACTTTGGTGCTGCCTGCCAAAGTTTTTCACCTTCGAAATTGACCTGAATTGGAGTTATCTGATGGGGCGTCTGAATCCCGTTGTGCTTGCATTTATCGCTGGAGCCGTCGTCTCGTGGGGCGTTTACGTTCCAATCGTCCATCGAGCGGCCGAGCAACTTCACAGCAGTCTGCGGGCCTTCCTCTTTGTAGGAGTGGCTTATTTTCTGACCGCAGTTTTGATTCCGGTCGCGCTGATCTTCATTTTCAACTACGACCCGACGACGAAGGGACACGTTCCCAATTTCAATATCGTCCCAATGTCCTGGGGAATCGCGGCTGGAATTGCCGGAGCTGCCGGGGCTCTTTGTGTCATCTTTGCCGCCACAAAGGCCGGCCCTGGCGGAGCACTCTACGTCGCGCCGCTCGTTTTTGCCGGAGCACCGATCATCAACACAATCGTCACCATGACGATCTTTCACCCGGCGAAGAAGATGCCCGAGTTTCCCTTCTTCCTGGGTCTGATACTGGCCGCCGTCGGAGCAACTCTGGTCATGCTCTACAAACCAAAACACGAAGCACCGGCAAAACCTGTCGCCGCAACAACTGCCACAGTCAGCGACGAAGCACCGGCCGCAGACTCAGAGAGTTAAACCCAAGGTCCAGGGTGGCTTCGCAGCCCGCTCCATGTTTTTTCTCTTCTTCATGGAGAGAGTCGGCCTCAAAGTGGGCCAACTGGCGGACGCTACATTGAACAGTCAAAGTTACGGGCGGCCAAACGAGAAGTCCCAGGGTGTCACTCCGGCGCCGGAGTAGCGGACTTCTTCGAAATGATGCATGAATTGACCAAGCAGTTGAGCCGGACGTTCGAAGTAGCTGGTGAGCGCCTGCTCGACTTCGAATGTGTCTACTTCGTCGTCGCGCGACAGCGAGTTCGACAGTGCGAGAATGTAGAACTGGCCGGAACCTGGCAGTTTGATTTCAAATTCTCCGCTGCCCGTGGTTGTTGCGACGTCGCCACCAAGCGTTCGAATTCCGGCCTCAACAAATTGTTGATCCTCAGCCTGGTCCCCTGATCTCAGTCCTGTCACGGAGAGTTTCGCAGTCCCTTTTCGTTCTACCGGCAACACGATGATCCTTGCACCCTGGTCGGCTTTGCGATCGCCATCGTCGGTGCGAAAGGTAAGTCGTCCACGGAATGCGACAAGCCGTTCGGTGCCTTCCTCTTCAACAGGGGCATCATCAGCAGAAGCCTCTTCGATATCTTTCTCCGAGTCCGCATGCGCCGACGAATCAAGCGAAACCGCCTCAACCGGCAACGTCGTAAATCTTCCAATCCAAAACCCACCCGCGAAAACCACCGCGATGATTCCAACTCCAGCCCAGATCAACGGTGCCCAGCGGACCAACCCTTTCGCATCGCCGGTGTTTGACGACTCCAGAGCGTCTGGCAGCCCAGGTGAGTTCAATAAGACGGGTTCTGCAATGGGGTCAGCTTCCTTGACCGGCTCATCTGTAGAGTCCCCTTCCGTTACGCCAAACTCGGCCGCAGCCAGTAACCGCTTCCACGAATTGCCTGCCTGCGCGGTGCTGCGCCATGGACGAACACCAGTTGCTGAATCACCGTCGTCATCAGACTTATCGGGCTCATCAGGATTGATGGGTTTATTCGCGCGAAACCGTGGCTCCATGCCAATCGGTTGAGGAGCCGGTAACGGTGGCAAATCAATCGGTTCTGCCATCGTTCGAATTCCACCGCCGTCGACCGGTGCGCTCTCGGACTTCTGCTCGTCGGATTCCCACGGGTAGCCGACAATCCGCTTCATCCCGCCATCGTCATCATCGCCCTTCCGATCATCAATGACTCGCCCTTCAACACCAGTTCCACCGGCACTTATGGCACCGCTTCGACTCGCACCATCCGACACCGGCTTCTCCATCGACGCCAACTCATCGAGAGCCTGAGCCAGCTTGCTGTCGCCCATGTCAAGTCCCGGCCCCGGCAGCGGCTTAACCGTACCGTCAAGTTCGGGCACACGCAGAGTCCAGCCGCAGGTCGGGCAGTCAAAGACCTCTCCCGCTTTCGCGCGGGAGATTCCCAGAAACTGACGACAATGCTGACAACGAAACTTGATAGGCATCAGGAAGAACTCTTCGAATCAGAATCAGATTTCCCACCAACAGTCTGCTCGACAGAATCCGCACGATTCAGCAGAATCAACACGGCCAACGTCAAGTGTCCCAGCAGCGTCAGAACGTCAATCGCGAAAACCGTCAGAGCAACATAAGTCAGGCCACGAACAGCCTCGCCGCCACTGGTGTCCCCCGCCTCGGAAAGGATCAGCCCAAGACACACCGAAACCAGAACGACCACCAACAGTACAGCTGCCGCATTGAGCAGCCACGTGATTCGTTTTCTAACGACTGAAATCTGCATCCAGACCCCTTGAATCGACTGCCCCCAGTCGTTGCATTGCCTCAGCAAAGCCAACGGAGAGCGCGACGTAACTCCGTTCAGTCTAACGGGCTCTGCAAGGCACCGCGACAAATAGCCTGGGATTCGACATCGCCCCTGCCCAGCTTTCAATCATTCGTCACGTCAGCCAGAATAAACATCCGCGATACCACAGTAATCCACGGATGCGAAACCCGTAGGGATCTTTCATGAAAGCTGTCGCCACTATAATCGCCGTGCTGCTGGCTGGAACTACGTATTCAAGCACTTCAGCGCAGCTCGACAACGCCCAACAAGCCGCCGGCCCGACTTTTCCAATTCCTGAGTTGCAGGCTTACGTCCCCAAACTCGCGCGAGCCGTAGAACTGATCGGCAACAACCGAGTCGAGGACTCTTTTAACTCTCTTGCGACAGAACTTAATCCTGCATTTCGGAATCCAGGCGCTCAGGAAAAATTTCGTGAAAGCTGGTTGAAACTGTTTCTTCAGGTAGGTCGACTGCGGCTTGAATTCGACTCGTACGACATTGTTGGTTATTACCGAGTCTCGTCGCAGTCCTTCTTGCTGTACGGCATCGCGAACGGAGCAAACGGTCCGGTCGTGTTCGACTTTCGGGTCTTCCGCTATCGCGGACGCTGGCACGTTCACGGATTCACTTTCAACATGATCGGCTGGGACCGCAAACCCGTCATGCACAAAGACAGTGTGAAACTCGCCGTTCCCGTGACATATCCCCTGGGCAATCGGCCGATCGCTAAACAAGATCGTCCATCCGCTCCGCATGATCG
>CALGTK010000079.1 GCA_937904325.1 uncultured Planctomyces sp. | reverse complement strand
GTAAGGATGAAGAGGTCTGGGACATCCTTGATGAAGTCATCACGAACCACCCGGTGATGCTTAACCGTGCTCCGACGCTTCACCGCATGGGTATACAGGCATTTGAGCCAACTCTTGTCGAAGGGAACGCGATCCGTCTGCACCCACTCGTGTGTCGAGGCTTCAACGCCGACTTCGATGGCGACCAGATGGCTGTCCACCTGCCGCTTTCAATCGAAGCTCAGGTCGAAGCTCACACATTGATGATGGCAACACACAACATCTTCAGTCCCTCGAACGGTGCGCCGATTATCAGTCCTTCGCAGGACATCGTCATGGGCTGTGGGTTCATGTCAGTTAAACGTCCGAGCCGTCCCGGTGAAGGCATGGTCTTCTCTGACATGAACGAAGTTCATACAGCACTTGGGCATGAAAAAGTGGCGATGGATGCCGCTGTCAAGGTTCGCATGCCAAAAGATAAAAAAGTCATCGGCGAAGGATCCGAAGGTTACGTCCAAGGCGGCTTGATAGAGACCTGCCCTGGACGCGTCGTCTTTAACGACATCCTCGACCCTCAGATGGCGTTCTACAATCTGAGCCTGAAAGGAAAGGACCTGTCTCGAGTTATCTCGGACTGCTACCTTCAACTTGGCCGTCGAGCAACGATTGGCCTGCTCGACCGAATGAAAGCCATCGGCTTCAAAGAATCGACGAAGTCTGGACTGTCATTCGCAACAAGCGACCTTGTGACATCGCCTGAGAAAGAAAAGATTATTGCGGATTCTGAGGCGCTCGTTCTGAAACAGCAGAAGCTGTACGACCGTGGGATCATCACCGACCAGGAACGTTACAACCAGGTTCTTGATATCTGGACGCACGCTCGTGAAGCCATCACCAAGTCAATGATGGTGGAGCTAAAGAACGACATCCGGGATAACGGGCATTACATGAACCCGATCTACCTGATGGCCGAGTCGGGTGCTCGTGGTGGTCAGGAGCAGATTCGGCAGCTCGCTGGTATGCGTGGCCTGATGGCCAAGCCAAGTGGTGAGATCATTGAAACGCCGATTAAGTCAAACTTCCGTGAAGGCCTTACCGTACTTGAGTACTTCAGTTCGACTCACGGTGCCCGAAAAGGCTTGGCAGATACAGCTCTGAAGACGGCGGACTCCGGTTACCTGACACGAAAACTTGCTGACATCTGCCAGAACATGGTCATCACGTGTGAAGACTGTAGTACCGCCCGCGGAATCACTCGTGGAATTGTCTACCGTGGTGAGAAAGTCGAAGTCAGTCTCGCTGACTCTGTTCGTGGTCGCGTCAGCCGTACGAACATCGTGAATCCGATCACCGACGAAGTGATCGTTCGCGAGGGTGAACTGATCACTCACGCGATCGCTCACAAAATCGAAGAACTCGGACTTGAGAGAATTCAGGTCCGCAGCCCAATGACCTGTGAAGCTCCTCTTGGACTTTGCCGGCTGTGCTACGGGATGGACCTTTCGACAGGACAGAAGGTCGAAGATGGACTCGCTGCCGGAATCGTCGCCGCACAGAGTATCGGCGAGCCTGGGACACAGTTGACGATGCGGACATTCCACATCGGCGGTGTGGCATCGACGGATGTCGAACAGTCTGACTTGAAGTCGCGACGGACTGGTAAAGTTCGCTATGCAAGAATGCGAAGCGTTACCAACGCCGAAGGGAACCAGATCGTCCTGACGCGAAACGCTGAAATTATTCTGGTCGACGCAAAAGGCCGTGAACTCGAAAAATACTCGATCCCTAACGGTGCAACTCTTGCCGTCAAAGAAGAGGACAAGGTCGATTCCGGTCAGGTTCTTTGCCAGTGGGACCCCCACGCCGTGCCAATTCTTGCCGAAGTCGGCGGTAAGGTTCGCCTTGAGGATTGCGTCGAAGGACAGACGATGCGAACTGAGACCGAAGTCACCGGTCACATTCGTCGAACAATCGTCGAACACAAGGGCGACCTCCACCCGCAGATCATTCTGGAAGACTCAACTGGTAAGATTCTCGACTTCTATTACTTGCCAGAGCGAGCGAGTTTGGAGGTTAACGACGGTGATGCAGTCACTGCCGGCGCCGTTGTCGCTAAGACTCCACGTGAAGCTGCTGGTACGCAGGACATCACAGGCGGTCTGCCACGAGTCACTGAACTGTTCGAAGCTCGTAAGCCGAAAGATCCGGCCATCATGGCTGAGGTTGATGGCGAAATTGAATTGCCTCAAGAACGCAAACGAGGCAAACGAATCATCCTCGTTAAAGGTGAAGATGGAACAGAAGTTGAACACATTATCCCGCCCGGTAAGCCGCTACTTGTTCATGCGGGCGACTTTGTCAGCGCAGGTGATGCTCTAGTCCGCGGTCCTCTAGTTCCACACGACATTCTGCGGGTTAGTGGCGTAGAGGCCGTTCAACAGTATCTCCTTCACGAGATTCAGACCGTTTACCGGTCGCAGCGAGTGGAAATTGACGATAAGCACATCGAAATCGTCGTTTCTCAGATGCTACGAAAAGTTAAGATCAGCGATCCTGGCGATACGCAGCTTCTACCGGGAGCCACGATCGACAAATACGAGTTTCGCGCTGCTAACCAGCAGATTCGAAAGTCCGTCAGCGTTTCAGAACCAGGCAGCACAGAATACGAACCGGGCGATGTCGTCCTGTTAACGGAACTGGAATCGGTGAATGCGGAAATTGAGGCTGACGGGGGCGTACCGGCGACCTTTACGAAAGCTCGGCCATCAAAAGCTGTGACACAGCTCCTCGGGATCACTAAAGCAGCAGTTCAAAGCGAAAGTTTCATCTCAGCTGCATCATTCCAGGAAACAACCAAGGTTTTGACAGAAGCTGCATTGGGTGGTCGGGTCGATCACTTGGTTGGGCTGAAGGAAAACGTTATCTTAGGACACCTGATTCCTGCCGGAACGGGTTTCCATTCACATCAGGATTCAGACGTTCGAATTCGTCCAGAAGCCTTGCAGGAGTTGCAGGCTGAGAAGGACCGTATTATGGCGGCCCGCATGAATTTGCTTAACGAGAGCAATGACGCTTCACTTCTGTTTGGGTCATATGTGGCTCCTGAGCAAACTGACGTCGAACAGCCATAAACATCCTCAAATTTTTCATTACAAATAAACTTGGCAGTCGCTAAGCGGTTGCAGCCAGTACGGTTTTCAGGATTCACTCTCTAATGCCAACGATTAACCAACTCATCCGGAAGCCTCGTAAGAAACAGCAAGCCAAGAGCAAAACACCACTGCTGGAAGATTGTCCGCAGAAGCGTGGTGTTTGCCTTCTGGTGAAGACTGTGACTCCCAAAAAGCCGAACTCTGCGTTACGTAAAGTGGCTCGTGTCCGCCTTTCGAACGGTAAGGAAGTAACGGCTTACATCCCGGGCGAAGGGCACAACCTGCAGGAACACTCCATCGTTCTTGTTCGCGGTGGTCGAGTCCGTGACCTGCCTGGTGTTCGCTATAAGGTGATCCGAGGCGTCCTTGATACGCTCGGCGTCAGCGGCCGTCAGCAGGCTCGCCGCCGCTACGGTGCTAAGCGAGCCAACTAGGCGCGCGTATTGCATCTGATACTTTGTAACCACGCTAAGAGTCCACAGTTCAGCCTGGTGGTCAGGCGAAGTTTAAAATTGAATTACGGGAAGAGATTCTCGACACAAATTCGGGAACAGTACCATGAGCGAAACAATGGGCGCAGAGTATGTGCCAACACATCGTGATGTTGAAGCAGATCCACGATTCAACTCAAAACTGGCAACCAAGTTCATTAATTGTCTGATGCTTGATGGCAAAAAGAGCGTCGCGACGCAGGTTTTTTATGACGCACTTGAGATCATTGGAAAGCGAATGACCGACGTCGAGGCCTACACTGTTTTTGCAGTAGGATTAGAGAACGTAAAACCGCACATCGAAGTACGGTCAAAGCGAGTTGGTGGAGCCACTTACCAGGTTCCAACGCCCGTTAGCCCACGGCGACGTCAGGCACTCGGGATCCGATGGATGCTCGAAGCAGTCCGAGGAAAGAAGGGCCGACCGACAGCACAAAGTTTGGCTGACGAACTGATGGGTGCCTATAAACGTGAAGGTGCTGCCTTCACCAAGCGAGACAACGTTCACCGCATGGCTGATGCCAACAAAGCGTTTTCTCACTTCGCCTGAGAATATCGCCGCAATTTCCGCACGAGCCGATGGAGCATTACTGCTTTGTCGGCTCGTTGTGCGTACGTAGCCAAAGATTCTTTACATACGTGACGCCAACCGACTTCTTCCGCCGCATCGGCAGCAAAACCTTGCTAAGGACAGAAGAACGCGATACGCCCAGGAATACCGACCACAAATAGACTACGTCGGAGTCAACGCGAAACGACAGCCGACTCGTGATACAAAGCAGGATAACGCTCGGCGACACAAATTTAGCTTTAAAGCAAATGGCAAGTGGGAAAGACAATGGCCAATCAGTTGGAACTTGTTCGTAACATCGGGATCATTGCTCACATCGATGCCGGAAAGACTACGACGACAGAGCGAATTCTCTACTTCGCCGGGACGTCGCACCGAATGGGTGAAGTCGACGACGGCACCACAACCACTGACTTCGACCCAGAGGAAGCTCAGCGTGGCATTACAATCTACTCTGCATGCGTGACAACGTCATGGAATGGCGCAACGGTCAATATCATCGACACGCCGGGGCACGTCGATTTCACGGCAGAAGTAGAACGTTCACTCCGAGTTTTAGACGGAGCCGTCGTCGTTTTTAGCGCCGTAGAAGGAGTCGAGGCTCAGAGCGAAACAGTCTGGCGACAAGCAGACCGGTACAACGTCCCGAGAATCTGCTTCATCAACAAGCTCGATCGGACCGGCGCCGATTTTCAGCGAACTTTCGACGAAATAAGAACTCGTCTGTGCGAAAGCGCTGGTTCAGAGAGACAGCTGGCCCCAATAACGATCCCGCTGACGTCTATTGGGGATGCGGACGGCCTCGATCCTGACCGTACGGTCGTGAACCTACTCAATCGGAAGCTTCTCGTATTCTCGGGGGATGACAACAATTGGCAGATGCATGAAGTCGCTGTTCCAGAACACTTGGTCGACGATGTCGAAAGCTGGCGAACAGCCCTCATCGACACCGTTTGCCAGTTCGATGACGATGCAATGGAGCTCTACTTTGCTGAAGAAGACCTTTCGGCAAAGCAACTAAAGACAACCATTCGTGCCGCCACGATCACTGGCAAACTAACCCCCGTCTTTGCCGGTACGGCGTTGAAATGCGTTGGCGTTCAACCGGTCCTTGACGGAGTTGTTGACTTTCTCCCAAGCCCTCTTGAGCGTCCGCCAGTAGAAGGCATCGCCCCATCAGCTCCAACAGGGGTGAAACCTGAAGCCCTGACCCGAGCCGCTGACCCGAAGGCACCATTCTGCGGATTGCTTTTCAAGATCGTTGCCGACAAACACAACGACCTCTATTTCATGCGAGTCTACTCCGGAACAATTTCAAGCGGCTCCCGCATGATCAACCCAAGAACGGGCAAGAAAGAATTCATCACTCGACTATGGCACATTCAAGCGGACTCGCGAGAAAAAATCGAGCAGGACTCGGCGCGGGCTGGCGAAATCGTCGGAGTCGTTGGCATCAAAGATTCGGTGACTGGCGACACTCTGTGTGATGCCAAATCACAGATCGTTCTTGAGCAGATCACATTTCCAGAAACCGTCATTTCGATGGCCGTCGAACCAGAAACAAGTGGTGACAAAGACAAACTGGAGCAAGTGCTTGCGCGACTCGGTCTGCAGGACCCAACATTCTCAGCCTCAATCGATCAGGACTCCGGCCAGACCATCATTTCCGGGATGGGCGAGCTTCACCTCGAAGTACTCAAGAACCGAATGGAACGAGAATTTAACCTGAAGATTCGGGTCCATAAGCCGAGGGTTACTTACAAAGAAACAATCTCGTCATCTCTTTCTGTTGAGGGCACTTTCGACAAAGAGACGTCGACCGGGCCAAACTTTGCTGCAGTCAAGTTGCGAATCGCTCCGGCAGCTGAAGTAATCGGAGTGGACGTCTCCAGCGAGATCGATCTTAAGTCACTACCTGCGATTCACCGTGAAGTATTGATAAATGCTGTCCGTGACGAAGCTCAAACGGGCATCCAGGGGTTTGCCATGACCCAGCTGAAAGTGTTCATCACAGACTTCCAGCATCGGGCGGGCGTCACGAACGAAACGGCAATTTATGCTGCCGTTGGTGAGGCATTTCAGTCTGCGCTGCAAACAGCAGAATCTGTGATTCTTGAGCCGATCATGAAACTCGAAATAAGCTGCCCGGACAACTCAACAGGCCCGATCCAATCCGATCTGAATTCACGACAAGCGATCGTGACAGGCACTGAAATCAGAAGTGGCCTGCACATCATCGACGCAGAGGCACCGCTCGCAAAAATGTTCGGCTACTCATCGAACGTCCGCAGCTTAAGCCAGGGCAGAGCATCCTTCACCATGGAGCCACTAAGGTACTCCCCTGCGACAGAATTACCCGATTACATGTAGCGCAACTTAGAGAGGTAGACGCCGGTCAGAAAACGTAGCGCCGGGCGGAGAGTGGCCGCCGGATTAAAAACGAGGCGCCCAGATGATCTGGAGTGCCTCCTTCAAACTGATCCACGTGTTATGAGAGTCTACCGGTCCCTGACCTGCCTCCCTTAAACTGGTCCGTCGTAAATGAGAAAATCGAGATAGATATCAGTCCTTCAGAACGAGGAGTTTTTGGAGATGAAGAAGTCTCGATTTACGAATGAGCAGATTGCTTTTGGTTTGCGGCACGTGGAGTCTGGCACTCCAATCGACGATGCATGCTGCCAGTTTTGAAAGTTCCTTTCGAACGCCCAACTGGTCGACACCTTTCAGTTCAACGTCGAGAAGGACTGGAAACGGGACTGCGGTGCTGGCGTCATCGAGTCTGGTTTTCAGACATCGCGACAGGAAAGGAAGAACAATTTACATAACTAAATTAAAGGGTTCGACTCAAGCAGGAAGCCGGTTTTGAGTGAGGTTTGGGCTGCCTGCGCCGTGCTGGTCGAGCGTGCGGGAACAATCCCGTTTGGACACCACAACACACAAACGACAATATCAGAAATCAAAAAGAAAGAAGCCTGCCCGAGCTATGTCGGGCAGGCTCCTGAGAATTCAAATCGAGGTTTTCCGAGGATTCGCTGGCCGTTATGGGATCGCGAAAGTCAATCCGGTTACGACAGCGGCCTGATTGAGCGCAGCTGTGCTGTTCCACGGAATCTGGTGAGTTTGCTTCGGAGCACACTCGCCCGGTCGGTAATAGCCCAGGGCGTACTGCTTCCTGCAGACCGGGTCGATCGTCATCTGGTAAGGCAGACCAATCAGTTGCATGCCGAACTTGCCGACGGAAACGAACGGCTGGACCAGTTCGTGATGAACGTGCCCGTAGCGTTCCAGGCCGGCGTCCTGGAAGTACAGCGGGTTGTGATGCAGGTTCGATGCCTGCCACTGATAGAGTATCGCTTCGTAGTTGCGACCGCCGTCGCTGACGTCGCCGAGCTCAACTTCGGCCGGGGCGACGAATGCAGGATCAAGATCCTGCTCGATATGCGTACCCGGCTGGTAGTCAGCAAACGGCTGGATTTCACGGATGCTTTTCAGGTTACGTGGGTCGGAGTCCACTTTCTGATAGGCAGACTCGACAACGTCCACGCCCACGGAATCGTTCACTGGAGCCGCTTGAAACAGTCCCGGATCAAAGTTGTCGGCCGGTGCTGGCGGCACGGCGGATGGGCCATCGTTACTCTGTTCACCGTCTTGACTAACGAGAACGAAGACCGATGGCTCGTCCACGAAGTCGTGGCGTCCTGAACTTTGTGGCAGTCGGCCCGGCTCAGCAGCCTGGCTCTCGGCTGAGTAGAACTGTGGGTGCTCGGCCTTGTACTGCTCATAGCGTTTTTCAGCCGAGCGGCCTTTGAATTTCTGAAGTGCCTTCGAAAGGAAGGACTGTCTGCCAGGTTCGGCAGCGTTCACTGAAGCCGTGCCCAACGAGTCAATCAACGCTGACCCGGCCAGCAGAGACAGACCAAACACAGCAATCAGTCGTCGCCGACGTTTGCCGTTACGGTCGGTCAATCGGACCTGTGTAGTTGGGTGCTTCCTGCGTAATCGCAATATCATGGGGGTGATTCTCCCTGACCGAAGCTGCTGAAATCTGAATAAACCGAGCGTTCCGCAACTCTGGAATCGTCCGTGCTCCAAGGTAACCCATTCCTGCACGCAGCCCGCCCATGAGCTGATACAGGAAACTATTCAGCGGTCCCTTGTGAGGAACGCGCCCTTCAACTCCTTCAGGCACCAGCTTCTTGCCACCGTCTTTGCCGGAATCCTTTCCGGCTTGTCGGTAACGTTCACTGCTGCCTTTGACCATAGCTCCGAGAGACCCCATACCGCGGTACCTTTTGAAGGTTCGCCCCTGGTAAAGGATCAGTTCCCCCGGGCTTTCGTCCATTCCCGCCAGCAGACCACCGAGCATCACTGTGTTGGCACCTGCTGCCAGAGCTTTCGTTATGTCTCCGCTGAATCGAATTCCGCCGTCCGCAATGATCGGCACTCCCGAATCGCCGACGCCCCGCAGAGCATTCGTCACGGCAGTGAGCTGAGGAACGCCCACTCCCGAGATAATTCGAGTTGTGCAGATTGAACCCGGACCGATGCCGACCTTTACGGCGTCCGCTCCGGCTTCCACGAGATCACGAGCACCTTGCTCCGTCGCAACGTTGCCCGCGATGACGTCAATATCCTGCCACCGGGATTTCAGTTCACGGACGGTATCGATGACGTTCTTCGAATGTCCATGAGCCGAATCGACGGTCAGAACGTCCACGCCCGCGTTCAGCAGGCTTTCCGCACGTTCAAAATCGCCAACCCCGATCGCCGCTCCGACTCGCAACCTGCCCCGCCCGTCCTTCGACGCCTCCGGGTAGCGCAGATTTTTATCGATGTCTTTGATCGTGATTAATCCCTGTAATCGGTATTCTTCGTCAATCAGTAATAGTTTCTCCACCTTATTTTCCAGGAGAATCTTCTGAGCGGATACCAGATCTGTTTCTTCCGGTGCGGTGACGAGGTTTTCTTTCGTCATTACGTCTTTGATGCAGGTGTCTTCCCCTTCGAGAAACCGCAGGTCGCGACTGGTCAAAATGCCACGCAACTTGCCGTCTTCTTCGGTAATCGGGACGCCACCGATGTTCCGCTCGGTCATGATTTGCCGAGCTTCTCCCACGGTCGCACTCGGCCGCAGAGTCAGCGGATCAGCGATCACGCCGTTTTCGCTGCGTTTCACCCGGTCGACTTCCAGAGTCTGTTGCTCGATCGACATGTTCTTGTGAATGATGCCGATGCCGCCTTCCTGAGCCAGAGCGATCGCCATGTCACTCTCAGTGACCGTGTCCATCGGGCTGCTGATGACGGGCACGCTGAGCGAAATCCGTCGAGTAAACTTCGTGCTGAGTTTGCAGTCAGACGGAAGAATTTCGCTGAAGGCTGGTTCCAGCAAAACGTCGTCGAAAGTGATACCTGGACAGACGATGCGATCCTGCATGATCGAGTTCCTGTGAGCGAGACGCGTTTCAGAATTGAGCGGGTTTTCGGAGAACCGGTGATACGCCTTCGGCAGTAGCAAAGGTCGTGTCAGGTTTCGAAAACGCTGCCCGCGAGTGTTTAGAGCAAACCGTTGAAAACGGTAACCCGAAGCGTGAGCGAGGGCATGAACTCGTAATTCCTTTAAGAATTACGCCTCGCTGACGCTTCAGAAGTCCTATGGGGCCTTTTTCAACGGGCTGCTTGAGCGGTAGCAAAATGACCAATGAGCAGACGCAAGGCGGCACAGAATCGGCCCGTCACGTCAGTTCATTGGTCATTTGTGAAGCAGGATAGCATTTTTAAGCGAATTCGACAGCGAAACGAGCTGCTCAACTTCCAGCTCTTCGCCGCGAATTTCCGGGATGATCCCTTGCTCGGCGAAGCACTCGTCGACAGCCGGCTTCGGCATCTGCTTGCGATACATGCTGCAAACCACACTCCGCAGATGTTTCCGTCGATGCTGAAACGCTCGACGAACGAAGTCCTGGTAGAATACTCGGTCGACAATCTGCTCGCGTTTTTGCGGCAGCGGAGAAATCTTCACAACGGCAGAATCGACTTTCGGTCGCGGCCAGAAAATCTCCGGCGGCATCCGCTTGATAATTTTCACTTTCGCCTGAGCCTGCAACCACGCCGCCAGCGATCCGTATTTCGAAACGCCAGGCGAGGACGCCATCCGCTCGGCCAGCTCAAGTTGAATCGTGGCAACGATCTTCTCCCACGGCAGTTCAGTCGCCACCAGATTCGAGATCAACGGCGTCGCAATGTTATACGGCAGGTTAGCCACCAGCTTCAGCCGCCGCCCCGGTTTCGCGTCAAGCTGCTTCTGAACTTCTGCGATGACTTCCGGAGCGATCAGGTTCTTCGTCTTCAGAGCGTCCTGATTCATCAATGTGATGTTGTCAAAATTCGCCGTCTGGGCCGCCGCCAGCCCGTACATATTGTTGTCATACTCGACCGAAACAACATGCCCGGCCCCAACGCCCATAAACGTCGTCATCCCGCCCGTGCCGGATCCAACTTCCAGCACAACATCATCCGCCGTCAACTCGGCCTCTTCGACGATGAACTCGATGATGTTGATATCAATCAGAAAGTTCTGCCCCAAATCCCCTCGAGGATTGAAACCATGCTTATTGAACAGGTCCATCAAATGAGATCGAGTTTGTCGAACAGCTTCGCGCATGTGAAATTTCAGTAGTTCTTAAGTTTTGGGACAACGACATCGACTGGACACGGACAGTCGCAGGCACTTTGCAGAACTCGCATTCGCGTTACTCGAACCCACCCGAACCGAACCCACTGAAGTAACCATGCTGAAAAGGAGCGAAGCGACCAGGAAGTTTCACGTTGATTTGTTTGAGCAACGTACCATGACTGTCTCGTTCCACACGGTCCACTGTGAAGAGAATTCTGCCATCGCGGCAACAGCACCCAGAGTACAAACACGTGTCACTAAAGCAGTCTGATTCGATACAGGTAAAGGTTACTTCTGGGAACTGTTTGAAAATTGAGGCAGATCATCTTCGAATGATCCGCAGTTTACGACAGTGAATTTGTAACTCTCATCGTCTTCAAACAGGTACGACGTTAGCGCAGGTGAGGTAAACAGAATGCCATCTCCATGTCGATCAGTCGTGCGAGGCAAACGAAATGAAAGGCCACTGCTGACTCGCGGCAGCCAGAACTGACCGGCGAGCATCCGGGTCGTCAGTCGAAGACATCACAATATTGAGTTGAAATCCCATTGGCCATGTGCGGACATGAACGGAAGAGCGAATTCGTCATCCAAAGAGCTTCTTATGAACGGACCGTCATCAGCTTGTCGACGTACTTTCCGAGGATGTCTGTCTCGATGTTAACGATCTCGCCCTCAGTCCGAATCCCCAGCGTCGTAACTTCCAGTGTGTGAGGAATCAACGCGACGCTGAATCGGTCTTCCTCGACGTTGACCACGGTCAGGCTGATTCCGTCGACCGTGACCGACCCCTTCGGCACCATCAGCCGAGCGAGTTCTGTCGCGACTTTGAACCACATTGTGACCCACTCGCCGTCTCGATCGACACTCACTACTTCGCCAACGCCGTCAATGTGTCCCTGCACGAAGTGCCCGCCGAGCCGTCCATCAATCGGCAGTGATCGTTCGAGATTAACCGGATCTCCGTCAGCCAGTTTACGAAGGTTCGTCTTCGAAAGCGTTTCCGTTCCCGCCTGGAACGCAGCGTCGTCGCCAGAAAGTTCAATTACCGTGAGGCAGCAACCGTTAATGCAAACGCTGTCACCGATTCCGAGGCCGTTTCGAATCTCAGCTGGCACCAAAACATCCAGCCGCACCGCATCGCCTTCCGGAACGATCGCCGTAACCTTGCCCCGTCCTTCCACCAACCCCGTAAACATGTCGATTCTCTTTTGTCGCAGGTCAGGCTCTGCCTGACGAATTATCTATTAGGTCAAAATACTTCTGATGCAAAGACGCAGAGGTTTGCAAAAGAGTTATTCGAATTTCTTTGTGAGGGAACGATCTGCACTCCGTCAGACAGAGCCAGACCTACTGAGTCGAAGGCTGCTCCTGAGTCTTCGGCGTCATCACGCTTTGCCAGAGGGCTCGGCAAGGTGACGCGAAAGCGAAGTAGCAGAAGATCAATGGTACGGCCATTTCCCTGACGCTAAAGACTACAGCCCCGGTGAATACGATTTGAATCAGGTGACCGCGGCTGCGTTTTCCACTGAATAGCTGATTGAAAACGTGTGAATAGCGAACCCGCGAAACCATCAGGCAGGCAACGGCCAGTGTGATCAGCGGCAGAACTTCCAGCAACACAGGCTCCAGCCAGGTTGCCAGCCGTTGGGCAAATTCCGATACCTTAGCGTTTGACGCCGTCAGGTTTCCAAGTCCGAACATCGCAACAGGAAACGAAGCGATGACTCCCGCCGCTGCCGGAGATGGAAGCCCGCTGAAGACGTCGTGCGAGTCTTCTTCGTCGGTTTCGACGGTGAACCTGGCGAGGCGAAGGATTGCACACGCCACATACAACCCGGCGATAACCCACATAATCCGAGGATGAATCACGCTCTGCAGCGAGAACTGACGCATCAGGAATGCCGGAGCGACTCCGAAAGTGACAACGTCACAAAGACTGTCGAGCTGTGCGCCAAACTCGCTGGACTGATTTGCCCACCGAGCGGCTCGGCCGTCCAACGCGTCAAACAGCATGCCTCCAAAGATGCACATCGATGCGTACAGCAAATGCGAGTCGCCAGCCTGCACATCTTCAATGCCCAGCCTCGCTGCGTAAGTAATAGCTGCAAACCCGCACAACGCGTTGCCAAGTGTCAGCAGCGTGGGCAGGACAGCAAATGCTCGTTCGCGTTTACTCATATGAATATGCCATTTGGTGGAAGATTCGGGTCAGGCGGCGATTTCGGTCGAGATCTAACGCCAGACTCACTCCCCATTCACTGCGTTGTACGGTCGTTTACCGCCCCACGCAACGGCCGGACTCGCCAGAGGCTCAATCCCTGAAAAATCCTGACGATACACCCCGGATAGTCAGCCACGTTGCAAACCACCAGTGGAGTCGCAGAGTGGATATCGCCTACCAAAGGTTTTGATTGGTAAGCGGTGTCCCCCCTACGTATCCTGCAGAATCGTCCACTCAACATTCGCGGCGGCAACTTGCTCGTCCAGCCACGATTCGAAAACGTCCTGACGAGTAGCATCGGCTACGTTTTCGTCGAGTTCTCCGCTGATCAAACGCTCGACTTTGATCAGATGGAAACCGTTCTTCGTCTCGAACGGGCCAATGACCTCGCCTTCCGAAGCGGCAAAAACGTAAGACTCGATCAGCGACGACATCGACAATCGATTGGTCAGGCCGAGTCGCCCACCATTCTGGTTCGTCGTTGTGTCGGTCGAATGCTGACGGACCAGTGCCTCGAAGTCGGCATCGTCCTCTTCAATCTGAGAAAGCAGTTCCTCAGCGACAGCCCGATCGCTGATTACCAGGTGAGCGATCGCTGCCTGGTCGTAAGCCCGGCGATGCTCGGCAAAGTGCTGTCGGACGGCTTCTTCGGACGCGACTTCGTCGAGCAGTTTTTCGTGAAGCAGCTTACGTTCGAGATGCAGCTCCAGATGCTCGACCGACCAGTCGCGATCATTCAACCAGTTGTGGGTGTCGACGGCTCGTTCAAGTTTCTGGTCTCTCCGGAAATTGTCAGCGGCCGTTTGCAACTCTTCATCAGAAACAGTCAGCCCGCGTTTTGAAATCGCGTCTTGAATAATCAGGTCACGAGCTAACTCAGCCAGCAACTGTGTTTTCCCACTGAGCTGCAACGACCGAACGACATGCGCGAGCGACACATTCTCGCCCGCGATTTTCAAAGCCGTGATTTGATCGAACTTCGACATGGCTGACACCGAGTTTCACATTTGTCACGCTCGCAAAGGCGGGCACGCAGTTGTTCGCAGGGTGCGTCTTGACGCCCCCCGGTTGTACTCCCAAAATTGGTGCGTCGAGACGCACCCTACTCCGAAACCAGAATCCCCAACCCGCGAAGTTTATCAGCACACTCTGTGCGTTCACGACTTCGTTTCAGGCCAGCCCATTTTTCGTCCTGGACTTCCAGGAACAGCGCTTCGTCGAACGGCGGAGCAATCCCTCGCTCAGCTCCAGCCGCCATCAGTCGCTGGATGACTGCCTGGTCAGGCTGTGTGAGGAATCGACCGTTGATGCGGTAGTCGCTGAACGCTTCCCAGACGCACGGGAAGAGTGGCTGAACGATCTCTTCGCCGATCGTGCGAGCGAATTCGCGAATCTCCAACTGAGCGTGCGAGTCCATCCGCAGCGCCAGAAAGTGCAGCAGGTTGTGCAGATCGACTTTCCAGTAGGCCTCGGTATAGGTCGACAGCGGAAGGTCCTTGCGAGCCTGTTCGCGTGCGACGCCTTTGTCGAGTCGCTCCTGATACACTCGACGCGACATCTCCTGCAGCTCTTTTTCAGAAGCTGTCATTTCGGCTCCGAGTGCGTCATCCAGCAGCCCGTCGCTGCCCTGCCGGTTGGATTCAGCCTGCGTTCGCCATTCACCCGGTGGGGTCGTCTGCATGGCGTCGATGGCAATCGAATATCGCGTACTGTACTCGTTGACGTTGGCCGTGCGGTGCCGGATCCACTGCCGCCAGCAGTCCATCGGCACTCGAACGAGAATTTTAACCTCAGCCATCTCGAACGGCGTCGAGTGTCGATGCCGCATCAGATAACGGATCAGCGTACGGTCGTCGGAAACTTTCCGAGTCCCCTCGCCATAACTCACCCGAGCCGCCTGAGTCACCGCCGCGTCGTCACCCATGACGTCGACCAGGCAGACAAACCCGTCATCAAGCACCTGGAATTTCTTCCAGCGAAGCTCATCGACAAGAGCCGCCTGCTCCCGCGCCACCTGCTGATTATCCGGGTTGCCACCGTCCGTGCTCTGAGAATCGGTCATCGATAAATCCGTAAACCTGGCGCATCGGCCGTTTGAGTGAGTTAATCACTGAGAGTTTCTGAGGAAGAACGCCGTAAAAACGAATTCTTGCCCCCTCGGTCCCTGACGTCCAGCGAACGCCAATTCCGAGAGTGACCAGGACAATGTCAGGAAATTGTCGATCGGCAAGAGGCATCAAAAGCATTGTTCTAAAGACTTGCGGCGACCTGCGTGTCACGCGCCCCGACAACGCTCAGTACGCATCGGTCTTGGGCATCTTCAGAAAACTTAACCAGTCGCCCAATGATGCGTCCAGGGATGGTCTTCCAGGCGTCTTCAGTGACAGCACCTGTCCAGGCACTTCGGGAAGATCTCTTCAGGAGTTGTCTCGTCCATCAGCTTTCACCTTGGTCTACACGAAGAAAGCGCCGGCGACGCTCCATATCTTAAGAATTAAGATCGCATTCGGCTTGTTTACTGACAGGAAGTAATTCGATAGACGTCGACATCCGCTTCCTCATCCTCAAAAATAAGGTCGAGCTTGTCGGGCACTGCAGCGAGAAGTTCTTCCGGAGCACAATAATTCCGGGCGACAATCAGGTACTCGACATCAAGTTCGGCAAACCTGCTGATAACGTCGTTTGACGGAAACTCGGCGTTCACGAAGTTCCGTAGCTCAAGATAGGGCTTTGGAAAGAAGCCCGAGTAGCCGTTGAGCATTGGAGCACCGTGCTCGAGGCTGTAGATCATCCATCGCGCAGTTACATCAAAGTCGTTGATGGAATTTCCACTGGCAAACGGCAGACAAGCGACAGGTCGCCCCGCCTCTCGGTTGTCTCTCAGAAATTCAGTCCAGCCAGCGTGACGCGTGATGTCTGGAGTTCCTCCACGTTGAGCGGTTTCTGGCCAGATTTCAGCGGCGAGCAAAACGCCAGGAATCACAACAAAGATAGCCATCGACGGCTTCAACCACACTCCCGAAACACGTCGTTGACAGACGGTCATTACGGCAGCCAATCCCTCGGCCGCGAGCAGCACGATCACCATCTGGACAAGCCACACAAACCGAAAGACGTTTCGAATCTGTTCGAGCCCTGGCAGAATCTTCGACAGCGACAGCCAGGGTTTCCATCCAAATAACTCAATATTCCCACCAAACGAGAACGCGAACGCCGCAGCGCCGGTCGC
>CALGTK010000078.1 GCA_937904325.1 uncultured Planctomyces sp. | reverse complement strand
CGCGGGGTGGAGCAGCCCGGTAGCTCGCGAGGCTCATAACCTCGAGGTCGCAGGTTCGAATCCTGTCCCCGCCACTTAAACCCCACGGTAGCGAAATTCGCGACCGTGGGGTTTTCTCTTGCGCCCATCCCGAGTCCCACGTCCTCGCCCGCAACTATCGCTAATCCCCGCAACGGGTTGCGTCTCGGCGAGTACTCGCTACTTCGGACCGAGACTCGGCGAGACGCGACACCCCGATTTGGCCTCGCGACGTTCGCCCGGAAGTCTCTGGTCTCCAGAGAGGCTTTTTCGCTCGGGTTATGGCACGTGAGCAAAACGGCTGTCGGGTTATGGGTCACCGAGTCATAACCCGGCAAACATTCGAAACTGGCGACTGCGGGGTTATGGTTCGGGCTCATTATTTACCGGATCGCAACCATGATGCCTCCCAATTGCTGTCACTGTGACAAAGGGCTCGAGACCAGGGACGAGTGCGAACTTGTCTGCTTTCGCAGAACGCCTGAGCAGGAAGCCTGGTACGCCGAAGCCGAATCACGCCTGATTCCGGATCACCCACTCAATTGCGAGTGGTTCTGCGAGGACCATCTTGAAGCAACGCGGTCGCTCGTCGAACTCGACCTGGATCAGGCACTGGCAAGGATTCTGAAGAATTCAAGCCCGGAATTCCTTCAACGCAATCAACAAAGGGACACACAATGACAGTCCAGGATCACCAGCGTGTGAGCTACGAAGTGCAAAAATTGCATTCTAAAACCCTCGACCCCAAGCTGATGCGTGGAGGGACAGTCGATGCAATTGGCTTCGCGAGGGACGCATACAAGAAAGCGTCCACGCTACCGGAAACGTGGTCGCAATGGCGACAACTGACGGCCTACCGTCTCGCTCATCTGCTGTTGCGGCAGGATGGCTCGCTGCAGGAAATCGATGAGTTACTTTCCATTGCTGAGGGTGCAGATTTCCTGGAGCCTCTGCGGTCATTCTGCCATCTCCTAGTACTTCACCGAATGCGCGATGGCATAAACGACCCAGGTGAACGCGATGTGCTCAATGTTCGCTGCGAGAAAGCCTTTGACACCGCGATTTCTCACGTAAAAGGGCAGGTCAATAAGAATACGCGGACCGCAAACACGGCTGAAGGGGCTGAGAATTCCTATACCGCTCAGGATTCCTCGTTCAACACACTGGAACTTCTGTCGTACGCATTGAAGCTTCCGTACGCCCCACTCGAAGGAATCTCCCGCGACACGGATTTTAGTCCGTACAGAGATCGCCGAAGTGCCTCTCATGCATGGCAGCTTCTCAGTCATGATTTCGAATCGGTGTGGATGACTGAAGATTTCGCCCGCCGCGAATTCGCATCACAATTCACATCTCGGATTTCCGATCGCCCCTGTGTCGCGGTCGAGATAACGCGGGACGGCTCAAAATGGACTATTGGATCTAGTGACAATGCGGTTTGGCAAAGCATGCCTGAGCACAGCGATCGACTCCTCACAGCATTACTCAGCAATCCCCAAAGGTCCACGAAGGACCTTTGCAAGAAAGTTGTCGGCGATCGAGACAATGCAGTCCATTTCAGGAAGGTAGTACAGCGAGCAAACGAGGCGATCCAGACTCTTACCGACGATGGTGATTTAAAGTTACATAACGAGCGTGGTAGAGCCGCACCGTATGTGCTTACTGATAAGATTGATTTTCTGGTGTTGAGAACAAGTTGAGTTGCGATGAACTGATCTTTTTCAGCAGGATTCCGAAGATTTGACCACCGTCTTTTTGGTTAGAATTCATTCGCATTCAAGGGCAGTCTTCATTCCGTGTCGGTTTGTCACGCTGCTGTCACGCTTGGGCTTCTAACCTTTCCCTCAGTCGTTCAATCGAGTTGTTCGATGAGCACCCAATGACTGATTGCCTGAAAGGTGGTGGCAAAATGACCACGCAACTCTACTTCGCCTACGGATCGAACCTGAACATCAACGATTTCGAGCAGTGGTGTCTTTCTCGCGGCTATCCTGCTGGACTTCTGACTCCTGTCGGACGTGCGAGCCTTCGCGACTTCGAACTTGCATTCGGATATCGATCTTCGTCGCGTCGCGGCGGAGTTCTTGACATTCGAGAGCAACGTGGCAGCGTTGTTTCCGGTGTCATTATTGAAGTCGACTCGCAAGGGTGGGAGGCTCTCGACCAGAAAGAAGGCGTCGCTGCTGGTTGCTACCAGCGGGAGGAAGTCGTCGTCTTTGATGAAGACGGAAAAATGCGTCGAGCTACGACGTATCGAGTCGTTGAGAGCCTGGCTCAGGAATATGTGGTGCCCGCTCCCGGCTACGTCAAAGTCGTCCAGCACGGGCTCGAAAAATCGGGAATCAGCGATGCTCACCTGCTCGCTGCGGCGAAGAACGACCGGCTTCCATGCCCGGACGGGATTTTCGTTTACGGAACGCTCATGCGAGGAGAAAGTCGTTTTGAAGTTCTGAAGCGATTCGGAATCGAATGCTCGCTGCTTGCGGAAGCACAGGGCCAACTGTTTGACCTTGGTCTTTTTCCGGGGATGACTCGGGATCGTGCTTCAGAATCGCACGTACACGGAGAATTCATTCGACTCCGAAACCCGGAAACTGCACTTGCCACGTTGGATAGGATCGAAGGCTTTCGTGGTTACGGAAAGCCAGGCTCGCTCTATCGTCGAGAGCTGATTCCTGTTCACGTGGGTGACGGGCGAATTCGTACTGCATGGACTTATTGTCTGGACGCCTCAGCAGACGATGCTCCAGTCATTCTGAGTGGGGACTGGAGAAAGCACTGCGGTACCCTGGAACGGTTCATGAAATGGCTCGCGAACGCGCACTCCGGCCAGCATCCTCGTCGGATCGCGGAGAGGCTCGCTTCGAAGTCGCCATACAATTGGAGTGGCGACAGAACTGCAACGGTTGAAGGATTACTTCCCGTGGATGATGCTCTTGTATCTGGAACTCTCTCGGAGCGAAAGTTGGCACAGGCAACTGGGAAGTGGGCCGTCATTCCCTGATCGGAATGCAAATCCCCAAGTCCAGAAAGCAATGCTGGAAACGTACTGTTGCAAACGAATGCCATTGCTGAATGAAAGACGAATGTATGAAGTCACCATTTGGGATGTCAGGAACAGTCCATGAGTAACTCACAAAATTCGTTCAGTTTTATTCATTGTGCTGACCTGCACCTGGACAGTCCGTTTGAAGGAATCCACGAAGTGGATCCTCAAGTTGCCAGGGTTCTCCGTGATTCCACATTCAAGTCGTTTGAGCGTATTGTGTCCCTGGCGATTGAGCGAGAGGTGGACTTTATCGTCATTGCGGGCGATGTGTATGACAGCGCTGACCACAGCTTGCGCGCCCAAATTCGCTTTCGCGATTATCTCAAGCGAGCATCAGACGCGGGAATTCAATGCTTTCTGATTCATGGGAACCATGATCCACTGAACAGTTGGGATGCCAAACTCAACCTCCCACCGAATTGCCATCGCTTTGGTGGAGACTCGGTCACAAAAATCACGGCGACTCGGAATGGCGACTCGCTCGCAGACATTTATGGAATCAGTTTTCCGACCCGCGATGTAAACGAAAACGTTGCAGTTCAATTCACCCGCAACGGTGAGGCTCCGTTTGCAATTGGTGTTCTCCACTGCAATCTCGGCGGCAATCCCAATCACGACAATTACGCCCCATGCAGTTTCGATGATCTTCAGCGTGCGAATATGGATTACTGGGCGCTGGGGCATGTTCATACAAGAAATGTTGTAAACACTCAGAATCCCTGCGTCGTCTATCCGGGAAATATTCAGGGACGTAGTGCACGAGAGACAGGTGCGCGTGGCTGTTACCTTGTGCGTGTCGGCCATAATCCTGCGATCGACCTTGAGTTTCTGCCAACCGACGACGTTCGCTGGTTTGGCCCTGATGATGCTTCCCTGGATGTAGAAAATATCGACTCTTTTGATCTCTTACTGACGGAACTGGGTGAACTCCGGGAACGACTTCGGAGCAAGGCAGACGGCCGCGCATCGATCGCTCGGATTCGTCTCGTCGGACGCTCCGAACTGCACACGCAATTGCTGGCCTTAGAAGTGGAGCGAGACCTGCTCGGGTCATTGCGAGAAGCTGAATGTGATCGGCCAGATTCTGTCTGGATTGAATCGATCAAAATTGCCACGCAACCGGTCATCGACGTTGAACAGCGACGGACCGTTGATGACTTTGTCGGCGACTTCCTGCGTGCCGCACATGAGTTGCGTTCCTCTGAAAACCATGATGCGCTTCGCGAGATGTTACTTGGCAGGTCTGAAAGCCCTAAAGTCACCTCGTCGATAGATGAATTCTCAGATGACGAACTGCTCGAAATCCTTAACGAAGCTGAACTGCTTGGTTTAGACCACCTACTTCAAGATGAAGAGTGAGTATGTATTTTCGCGGACTACATATCGACGGCTTCGGCATTTTCCAGGACTGTGATGTTCGTGATTTGCCAAACGGGCTCATTGTGTGCTCTGGAGAAAACGAATGCGGCAAGACGACGCTGATGCAGTTTTTTCGCACGGTGTTGTTTGGCCCACCGAGAGGATCAAAGAACGCATACCCTCCGTTACACGGTGGCAGGCACGGTGGCCGCCTTGAATTGCTCATGGGGGACGGACGAAACATCATTGTCGAACGCATCGATAAAAAAGTGACAATCAGTGACGACTCGGGCACCGCGAAACGGGAACCTTCAGAGTATTTATTGAACGGTGTGGATCGGCAGACGTACGAAAGAGTCTTTGCAATGGGGCTCGAAGATCTGCAAGGGTTCGACGTTTTGACACAAGAGGGAGTGCGTGGACGTCTTCTGGCAGCAGGTGCGGGACTCGGGGCTGCATCCGTGCCAGAAACTCTTAAGCAACTTGATAAGCAGATCGCTGAGCTGCTCACGCGTGGGGGGCGTATCCAGCAAATACCGACTCTCAAAAAAGAACTGACCACGATTCAATCGGAGATTCGTGATCTTGGATCGCAGGCGGCTGAGTTTGCACGTGTGACAGCTGAGCGAAACCAACTTCGGCGAGACACGGCGGAAAAGAAAAGCGAATATCAGGAACTGCAACTGCGAAAAGAGCGACTTCAGCAGTTGGAGAGATCCCGCGATGTATGGATTCGGCTCGACGCAGCCCGAAAAGAGATCTCTACTTTCGAGCACGCGAGCGCATTCCCCCTGAACGGCCTTGAGAGGTTCGACAGCCTGTCACAAGACATCGCAGGGTTGGACGAAGAAAAGAGAAAGGCGGAGGAAGAAGTTCGGAAGATTGACGAAAAGATGGAACAACTGGGTGTTGACACCGAACTGCTGAAATGCCGGGGCGACATTGAACAATTGACTGCTGAGCGTCAAAAACTCGCGAGTGCCGTCGACAATCTACCACTACGTCGAAGTGAGGTTGATCGTTACGAATCCGATTTTGACGAACGATTAGCTGAATTGGGATCGGACTGGGATGAACAACGACTTGCCGATGCGGACACATCGGTTCAAGTTCGCCAGAAGGTACAGCAATCCGCAAAGGATTTATCTTCAGCTGAGCGTGAATTCATTACGGCTCGGCATGGCATGAACACTGCAGAAGAACAGCACAATCAGGCGTCGGAGATTCTTGACGAATCGACAGGCCGACTCGATTCAATCGAGCAGCCGCAATTCATCGACCCTACAGAATTGCAGCGTCACCGAAGTACGATCCGATCCGCGCAGTCACTTCAATATCAATTGACGTCCACGAAATCTGCTTTTCATGTGCAACAGCATGTAGAAACGGATGCCAATAAGCGGCTGGAACGACTTGAGAGACAAACAGAGCATTCCGCTCGCCCGCTACCGAAATGGCTTCCAATCGCAATCATTGTCGTCGGTATTCTCCTCGCGATCCCGTTGGCGATGCGAGGCGACTGGCTCGTTGCTGTCGTTGCAGCGGCACTTGGGTTCTCAGGTGCAATACTTGTGCTTTGGCTGAATCGCCACCTGAATGAGCAAACGGAGCGACTCAAGAAAGATCGCTCGGAAGAGATCTCGGAGTTACAGCAGACATGCAAAACGGCGCAAGCGGAATGCGAGCGTTTCCAGCAGCAACTCAATAGCCAATCGGAGAGGCTTAACGCACTCCTGGGCTCCCTTGCGATTCCCGAGAATGTCGAGCGAATCGAAGATAAGCTGGCCGAACTGGAAAATGACGTCGAGCAATGTTCTGAGCAGCTGCGTACCTGGACGACATTGACAGATCAAATTACTCAACAGAAACGTGACGCGAAGAAAGCTGCCCAGCAATTCGAGGACAAGTCGGCCCATCTTTCGGAAGTCAAACAGACGGCCAAATCACTGCAGGATGACTGGCGATTGTGGTTGAAAATCCGCGGATTTGACCAGGACATCCGCCCGGATCAATTCGAAGTCGTCCTGCAAGCTGTCGATGCCGCGAGGCAAGCGCAGAAATCACGGCGTGTGGCAGAAACACAACTAAGTGAAGTCACTGATTACGTGAATGAAACAAGCAGGCGACTTTTGAAAGTGAGCCATGATTCTCAGGTCACCCTGGCAGTACAGCAACCAGGCGTTGAGACGCTTGATCTCCTCGCTCGGCAACTTGATCACGCTGTCAAAGACGAATTGACACACCGGGATTTCAAGGTCGCCCGCAATACTGCGACTCGTGACGTCGAACGACTGTCAAACACAATCAGTGAAAAACAGAGAGAGAAAGCGGATCTATTAGTGCAGGCTGGCACCCAGGATGACAACGAGTTTCGGAGTCGATCTGCGGCACATGAGTCATGGAAAGGTCTTCAGGAAAAGATCGCTCAGGACGAGTTGAAAATCGATACAATTGCTGGCACTAAAGAGTCGCTAAACGAGATCGTTTCCGAGCTATCGGTGAAGGGCCCACCGGAAGTTGCAGCCGAACACGTGAAAGTCAAACGGCGCATCGAGGAAGTCGACCTCGAATTGTCGAAGCGCGATCAGGACGTTGGCGAACTCAATAAAGTGCTGGCGGACATGGCTGTAAATGACAAGCTCGGCGAACGATTGCTTAAGGAACGCAGTTTGGTCGAGAGCCTCAGCAGAGCGACGAAGCGCTGGGCGGTATTGGCGATCTGCCGTTCACTTCTGGAAAAAGCACGCGAGGTCTACGAACGCGAGCGGCAACCGAGCGTGATTAAGGCAGCTGACGAGTTCCTCCGTTTGATGGTGAATGACCGATACCACATGATTTCAGCATTGGGCGAAGAAGCGATTCAGCTCGAAGCAGATAATCTGGAACGGAAACACGAGCTTTTCTGGAGTAGCGGCCTTTCAGACCAGGTGTATCTTGCAACCCGGCTCGGACTGGCCCGCGAGTTTGGAAAGTATTCAGAACCACTGCCGTTGATCCTCGATGATGTCCTGGTTCGTTTCGATGCAACACGCAGAAGAACAGCTGCCCGAGCATTGCTGGATGTTGCCGCACATCAACAAGTGCTTCTCTTTTCGTGTCATCCTGAAGTTGTGAATGCTGTTCAGGATGCGTGGCAGACCGTCGAAGAACCACGAGTCCCGCTGGCTTGTTTAAAACTGGATCACGGTCGGATTACCAGGAATGGATGATGCAACACCAGACCCAATTCAACATCAATGAGCAAAGACAAATCGTGAAGGGTCAGTCCGAATGGAGTGATTCGTGTGGGAGTTTTTGAGATCGCTGTTCAACCCGCCAGCGGCGCACTCAGGTTCATCAAGTTCAACGTCAGAAACGTGGTTCCTGTGTGACGGCAAATCGGTACGTGCAGATGAAGCATTTTTCGCAGCGACTTCTCAGGAACTGCCACGCATGCAGTCTGCTCTCGAGGTGAAGAAAAATGAGATCGACCGCTTTTTCAGTATTTTACGGGCGGCGGAGTTTTTGACCCTACGGGTTCAAATACCGAACCGGCGACTCTACAAATTACGAAGAGACGCGTTGGCTTCCTGAAGCCACAACTTAGTCGCGTTTCTGCCAGGACAGGCCAACTCGTCTACTCAAGCCCAGTTATAATTCCCGCCCCGACAAATCAGCATCTGGATGCACTCTGCCATGCCTCTCTCCACTCGACACATCCTGCTCACCCTTCCGCTTGTCGCCACGTTGGCTGCAAACGTCGATGTACACGCAGATGAACCCGTCCCACCGAAAGGATTTCGCGCGATCTTCAACGGCACAGACCTTTCCGGCTGGCACGGATTAAATCCTCACACGGCCACCCGCGTCCCTGCAGAGAAAAAGGCAGACAACCTCGCTCAACAACGCGCCGCTTTCCCGAACCACTGGTCAATCGCAAATGGCGAACTCGTCAACGACGGTCACGGACCTTACGCCACCACCGATGAAGAGTTCGGTGACATCGAATTTCACCTTGAATACAAAACCGTTGCCAAAGCAGACAGCGGGATCTATTTGCGAGGCACGCCTCAGGTCCAGATTTGGGACTGGAACCAGGTCTTCGATCCAAAACGGCCCACACGCCGACCGCATCTTGGATCGGGCGGATTGTTCAACAATACACCTGACACGCCTGGCCGCGACCCATCCCGCCGAGCAGACAGACCTTTTGGCCAATGGAACCAGTTTAAGATTCGTCAGATCGGCGCACGGACCTGGGTATCATTGAACGGCCGCGCCGTCGTCGATGGCGCAATCATGGAAAACTTCTGGGATCGCAAAAAGCCGCTGCCGGCCAAGGGCCCGATCATGCTGCAAACTCACGGCGGCGAAATTCGCTGGCGCAACATCTTCGTCCGTGATATCGGCGAAAAAGAAGCCACACAATTCGTCGCCACACATCCGCTCATCCCTGACCCGACTCATTACGACATTTCCTACGGGTCACATCCCAAACAGTTGATTCACTTCTGGAAAGCGGAATCGGACAAGCCAACTCCCCTGCTCTTCTTTATCCACGGTGGTGGCTGGATGGGCGGCGGAAGAATGAGCGGGCTGACCACAATGCTGCCACAGATTCTCGACTCAGGCATTTCGGTCGCGTCGGTCGAGTATCGATTCATCCCCGAAGCCACCGCTGACGGAGTTGTCCCGCCAGTCAAAGGACCATTACATGACGCCGCTCGAGCGTTGCAGTTTGTGCGGAGCAAGGCCGCAGAGTGGAACATCGACAAAGAGCGTATTGGAGCATCCGGCGGTTCAGCCGGAGCGTGTTCGAGTCTGTGGCTCGCCTTTCACCCGAACATGGCCGACTCAGACAGCGACGACCCCGTCGCCAGAGAATCGACTCGGCTTTGGTGCGCCGCCGTTCGAGGAGCTCAAACGACACTCGACCCGAAGCAGATGAAAGATTGGACGCCAAACAGCCGCTATGGTGGGCACGCCTTTGGATTCACCGGCGACGCGACTCAGAAGCTTTCGCAGTTCGACGAGTTTCTCGCTAAGCGGGATATGATCAAACCGTGGATTGCCGAATTCTCACCATACGCACTCGTCACGTCTGACGACCCGCCGGTCCACCTGTTCTACTCGGCACCGCCAGCACTCGGCCAGCCGCAGAAGGATCCAACCCACACGTCAAACTTCGGCGTCAAGCTTCAGGAACACTGCAAGGCCCGGGGAGTCGACTGCGAACTGACCTACCCCGGCGCTCCCGACGTCAAGCATGCCGAAACGGCTGACTACCTCATCTGGAAACTCAAAGCCGATTGAGGATTCAGTTGGCTCAGCTCACGCGTTGAACATGCTATCCAACCAGAACCATCTTGCGGCTGGTTGAGAAACCAGAACAAAGACGCCGTGTCGATAGAACATCGACACGGCGACTATCAAAATATGCTCTGGCACTGCCAGCTCGCCCACAACTGCAGAACTACTGTCGTGTTGTCGTACCAGGTTCAGCTGCGGTTCTCGTCGGTGCCTTACCGGCTCCGTTCAATGAACCCGCTGCCGGCTGTCCACCAGTGGCAACGTTACTGGAAGCGGGTTTCGAACTGCTCCAGGCAGCGGTTGACCATTGCGGATACGCTTCCACGACGCTCGCACCAAGATCTTTCAGGACGTCTGCAAACACACGCGTTGAGATACTCTGGTTCGGAACGACTCGCTGCAGAACAAAGCGTCGATTGCTCGCGACGTAAGCAAAGAACTTGCCTTTGCCGAGACGATCATTCGCAGCCAGAAGTCGCAGCAACGCGGTACGAGGTACATTGGCGGCAGACTTTGGCAACTCGTCCAACCACGCCATGACCCAGATCGAAGAGTTGTCTGCACTCATGACAGCCGTCATCGACAGATCCCACTCTTCACGATCGTGGATCGAGCGGAAAATAAAGTCGTAACGTTCTTCTACTTTGTCAGGCTTCAGCCCCATCGCTTCCAGCAACGTGCCAAGCAGTTCGTTGTTCAGTTCGCCAGCTTTGCGTTTTGCTGAAACCGTAGTTTCAGCTGCGTCAGCAACGACAGGTGCAACACTGGCCGCGGCAGCAGCACCTGCAGCCATAAATCCACGTCGGGACAGTTCCATCGTGACACTCCCTTGTCAGAACTGTGGGCGGTTGACTCGAAGCAAAGTACGGCTCGCACAATCCATTGTGTCTGCAGGACTTCCGCCGAACGGTCGCCCCGCGATGCCACTTCGAGAATAAGTCGGTCGGTGGTCCGGCAGGATATTAAAACCCGCCAGCTCACCAATGTGTCGGCTCAGCCCCGCAGATACTCCAACGCAATCTGTGACCAGGTCTCAAATTGGTCAATATCACGCAGGAGATCGGTAATCGGAGCAAAACCTGTGTCTATCATCGACTCTTCAAGTGGTCGAACTTTCGGCTCGTCCAGCTCAAAAATGTGAAGAACACCAAGGTGGACCTTTCCAACTTCCGTCTCGTCGTCGTTGATCAGCCCCACGAGCTGCTCGGAATAGCCTGATTCAATTTCAATTTCTTCGTCCAGCTCGCGCGCCATCCCTGCAAGGTACGGTTCGTCAGAACTGTCGCGATCCAGAGTTGAAATGTGTCCGCCAACGCCAATCGACCTTTTAGCGTGCAGCCGACCTTCTCCCTGAGCACTTCCACGCGTGTAGAAAAAGGCGTCGTCGCCACAACGAAACACACAGTACGGGATCAGCTGCTTATAACTGGGGTCCTCTTCGGCTTCTGGTCGTGCGAGATACCGAGTGTGAATCGGATCGAACAGAGTCTCCATATAAGGATCGACGTTTGCATTGAAACCCTGGAAATGTCCTATCTCGTGAAAGAGCAACGTCGGGACGACAAGGACATGTTCAACAGGTGTGGTCGTTTCAGTCATGGTTGCTCCTGAATCGTTCGCCAGCACACACAGAGGCTGCTGGATTCCGTTTTCATATCGTAAAAGGTGAGACGCGACGTCGGCCGACTGTCGCAACAGCCCTTAACTCTCAGTCAACGACCCTTTGGATGAAGGAACGCCTTGCTGCCGTGGATCGACGGTAACCGCCTGCCGCAGTGCTCGTGCCGTGCCTTTGAAAACAGCTTCCGAAATATGGTGACTGTTGTGTCCGTGATGGTGCAACAGGTGCAGATTCATTCGAGCATTGGCGGCGACAGCTTCCCAGAAAACTTCCACGAGCTGGCAATCGAAATCGCCGATCTTTTCGGTCGGGAAGTCAACTTTGTAGACAAATGCCATCCGTCCGCTGAGATCGACGGCGCTGGTCACCAGCGTTTCTTCCATCGGCAGCGACAGACTGCCATAACGATTAATCCCGGTCTTATCGCCGACCGCCTCAGCCAATGCCTGCCCAAAACAGATGCCGACATCTTCAACCGTGTGGTGAAAATCGACATCAATGTCGCCTTGCGCGTCGACTGTCAGATCCATCAACGAGTGACGAGCGAGCAACGTCAGCATGTGGTTGAAAAACCCGACACCGGTCTCGATCTGCGGCGTTCCGGTTCCGTCAAGATTCAGTTCGAGCTGGATCTGGGTTTCGGCAGTCTGCCGGCTGATAGAAGCTGTACGACTCATCTGATTGATCTCCGTTTCTCAGCGCCGTTGCCCGGGCTTCGAGAGAGAGGCTTGATTCTGGGAATAATTGACGTACTGGAACGGGGCCTGTAGCGGCATACTCGGAAGTCTGACATTTCTAACCCGGACCTGCAAATGCTGGAATCGACACTGACAAACAGGACCGGATACTCAATCAATGGAGAAATCAGTCCGCGGCCGAATCCCGAAGAATTCGTCGTAGTTTGCAAAAGCCAGCAATCGCAAAGATCACGTGAATAACGCAGAACAGGACGACTGCCTGGTCGAAAAAGTTCGCGGCAAAAAGTCCGTAGGCGGTCACAAGTGCGTACAGCAGATATTTAGTTCTGATCACCAGTTTGAACGGATGACCGATCATGTTCAGCCAGATGGTGAACGCGACAGCGACCGTATACGACGAAACATAGGCAACCGCTGCCGTCGGATTGACCAGTCCAGCCGCAGTCAGGATGCACGTCGTGATCAACATACCGGAATGGTCGACGCACATGTCGGTGAAAGCGCCGGCCGGCCCCGCTGTCCCCGTTGTCCGAGCGATCGGTCCATCCAGCGCGTCAAGAATCACGTGAAGCCAGACAAACACGCTGGCAATGGCGATCTGTTGAGAATCCTCAGCCGTCAACACCAGGTAGCCAAACGGCACTAACTGCGCCAGACTGAGCAGGCTGATCAAGTCCGCCGTCACTCGGCATCGAATCAGCAATCGAACAAGTGGTCCGAAGAGTCCGTCACGAACTTTCTGAAACCGTTCCTGCCCGGCCTGCTCGCTCTCGGCAAAATAGTTGAAGTGAGTCATTCGGGGTCTCTACTTCGGTCGCCATCGAGGGTGCTTGTCGGACCTCATGAAAAACAGTGTGTGATTCAGCATGATGATCGGTAAAGTCAGCGTCACACTGCCAGCCCGCATTTTGGTGTCGTGGACGGTCTGGTCGCTGATTGTTGCAAACAGGGTCGCGGCATCGGTCGACGGTTTCGCATTCAGATAAACGCCACACGATCCGTAAGTCCGAAGCCGGTGCGAATCACTCCCCACAGTAATCGGCTTGTCGATTGATTCAAGAAAGCTGGCCGCTCGACGGTTCACTTTCGGAGGCACGCCACCGTTGTAGAGTTCGACGGCGTCGATCCGCTCCACGACTTCCTCGACAAAAGTATGCGTTGTCCTGCGGCTGGCTCGCTGAAAATCGAGCGACTTGCGACCAAAGGCGAACGGGTGAGCCAACGAGACGTAGGCTCCCATTTCTTTTGCAGCCTCAAGACAATCGATTGATGAAACCTTAGACCGAACCATGAAACGGCTGAGCAGAAATGGTTCAACGGCCCGTCGATAGTAATCTTCCAGTTGTCCAGGACAGCCGAAGTAAACAAGAAATTCCAGCCCTTCCCTCGTGCCAACTTCGATACCGGGCAGGCACGAGATTTGGCCACGCTCGTTCAGCTGAACTGATCCTCGAATTTCGTTGTGATCTGTCAACGAAATCGACAACCGATCGCGCAGACATCGATCTTCGATTCGGTCAATCGACGGTAACCCATCCGAGAAATTCGAATGCGTGTGCAGGTCGAAAAACTGTAGTTCCAGCTCTGATTTCGTTTCCGCGAGAGCCTTCAAATCTGTTTCGTCAGCCGGTTGAAGACTGGTTGGCGACGTCATAGTGCTCATTCCAGCTGGCAACGAAATGAAATAAGAAACTGTAGAAAGCGTTAGCACTGCAGAGAAGTAGAGCTGAACTACTCGACTGTCCCCTCGACTGTCCCCTCAGGTGTCAATGCAGCTTCGCCATGCTCGTGGCGATTTTCTTTCTTGGTGAGTTCGACAATGATCCCGCCGAGCCGAAACAGGCGATGCACTTTTGTAAACCAAAGTTCACGCTGCCAGTTCAAACCAACTCGCTGGCACTCTTCCTGAAGTTCCGCACGCTGAAACGTTCGACACTTCCACAGCCGGCTCGACATCGCGCCAAAGACAGTGTTTTCGGTGCACTGCAGCAGGATTCGTCCTCCCGGACGCACGACGCGAGAGATCTCACGAAGTCCTGGTTCTGGATCGGGAAGATACTCCAGCACCCACCCGCACGTTGCACAGTCGAAAGTATTATCTTCGAACGGTAGCTCGGTCAGCGCCGCGGTCACGTAGTCGATTCGATCATCCGCAAATCGTTCGGCAGCTCGATACAACATTTCTGTTGACAGGTCGGTTGCAACAATTCGAGCGTCCCTGTCTGCATGTCGAACCAGGTGGGTAAGCAACTGTCCGGCACCAGTTCCAACATCCAGGATATTTTTGCTGCCCTTGACAGGAAACGCTCCCCGCTTGAAGAAACTCGATGCCAGCGGTTCGTGCAGGCTGACGATGCTGCACGAACGCAGAAATTTCCCCGCAATCCCCGAATAGTGCTGCCGCACATTTTCCTGGTACTGCTCGTACGGCTTCCGATGATAGCCACGATACTTGATGCGTTCGGCGATCAGTTTCTGAATCACAATCAGTCCTTCAGGCGAATCTTCTGGATGCTTTCGCAGCAGTCATTGTGGGTTCTGGTCATGCACATTGTGGGTTCTGGTCATTCACATTGTGGGTTCTGGTCATTCAATGGTCGTCAGGGCGTCACTCATCGCGAAAGACAACAGCCGAATATGATCCATTCTGTGAAAACGCGGCAGCCATCGCCACTGCTCGCAGGATCATAAATCAGCAAAAACTCCCACAATGCCAGGCAAGCCTGACGGTGCTGGGGAGCGTGAGTCTCGCACCGAAATGATCACCCGTCAAATGAGCTCATATTTCCGCCAACCATTCAGCCCCGCACACGTCAGAGCTGGCCGGGTGGGGGAAAAGAGTCCATCTGGTCCGATCACGGAAGGTCAGTTCGGAAATCAGCGCCAGTCGCTTTCACACGATTCGGCAGTGCCTGACAATGATTGTCTGCATCGGCTGAGAATTGTCCTCTGATCCTGTTTTACCGAAGCAAGACGCTCATGATTCTGCGATCGACGTGCATCGCCCTGATTTCCGATGCCGCAGCCACAATCGTACTGCCGGCCTTTTCCGCAGAGACTACCCGCCGGTTCGCAGCGCCAGACCCGTCAAAACAACGAATCGTCATCATCAATTGCCTGGGCCACATCGTACAGGAGTACAAAATCGGCTTCCTGCACGATTTACACTTGCTTCCGTCGGGCAACGTTCTGTTCCAAACGTCGATGACACAACTGCTTTCAACTCCACATCCCAAAAGAGTTTTTCTTTGATGTGTTTCTAAAATCCTGCCGGGAATTTCGAGATACACTTAAAAACTATAATACTGGGCGACTCCTGGTGACTATATCCATGAAGAATACGGACAGAAGCAGCTTGACGAATTGCGATCACGTTTACATGCGGGGCGAGTGGATCGAGTTCGGCGTAGTGGAAACATTCTCTTCATTGAGTACTGCGCTGGAATCATTGTGATCTTCGACGACCTGATGTCTGCATCAACAAATGTGATTGAGTTTCCTTGAGGCCGTGTCTAACAGAAAAGTCGGTAACCGCCATGTTCGATAACGAATCAACTAAGAATTTGAAGTCATGTCTTTCAGTCGTCGTTTGTGCGACTGCTTTTTGGATAACGTGTTCCGGCAGCGGACAGGCTCAGTTCAACAACAGGGCAACTACCGAAGTTGATCGCCTCACACTCGCCGACGTTGCGTCAGGGGCTGCTCGGATTCTGGACCTGACGCACGTGCTCAATGAAAAGAATGCTTACTGGCCCGGCCCTGGCTACGAACCGTTCCACCTGAAAACAATCGCGACGATCGAAAATGACGGCGTGCTTTCGAAAGTGTTTTCGATGCCAGAGCACCTTGGCACTCACATCGACGCTCCAAACCACTTCGAAACGAATCAACCTGACCTGTCCATGATATCTCCGCATCAGTTCTTTGCTCCGGGAGTCGTCATTGACATTGCAGCGCGGGGCGAAGTTGATACCGACACAACGCTCACTCTCAAGGACATCCAGGAATGGGAATCAAAGCACGGTCAAATCCCGGACGGAGCAATCGTTCTCCTCCACACAGGTTGGGGCCGATTCTGGGATAACTACTCGCGTTACAAGAACCAGGACGCCATGGGGAAGCTGCATTTCCCATCGTACTCGGGTAAGTCCGCCGCTTTCCTGATTCACGAAAGAAACGCCAAGGGACTCGGCATCGATAACCTGAGTATCGACAGCGGAATCTCGAAAGACTTTGCAGTCCACCACACCGTCAATAAGGCAGGGCGGTACGGATTGGAAAACGTCGCTCAACTGGAAAATCTGCCGGCTCGAGGGTTCTTTCTAATTGTCGCCCCAATCCGTATCGAAGCAGGCTCGGGTGGCCCGACTCGAATCCTGGCAATCCTTCCGAAGAATCCGGCCGCGAACTAGCTA